>DATENV010000097.1:0-2541 GCA_035274805.1 Sphingomicrobium sp.
CCCAAGCCGGGCGCGACCTGGCGCCACAGCTGGTCGACATCCGCCGCTAACTGCGCCCCATCGGTGTAGCGATCGGTTTCCATTTTGCGGTTGCGGATCAGCGGAACATCGATCGAGCGAAGCCTGGGGTGCAAGCGTCCGAACAGGAAGCCGGAGCGGAGCGGTCGCATCAGCAACGGCACCGCGCCAAAGTTCGTCCAGCCGAGCCGCCCGTACCAGCCGGGCGCCGCATTAGCGTTGGGAAAACCCCACAGAATGTCGCCGCCAAGCACCGACGGATCCTGCGCCAGCGCCCCCATTTTCACGAACAACCCCTGCTCGCGGTATGCCGGATCGACCGCGGTATCGACCGCCTGATATCCGAGGCATTCGCCGGTCGGGCCGCGAAGCCGCGTGGGGATCAGCGCAATCATCCCCACGACCTCGCCGTCGTCGGTCGCCACCGCGAACTTCGTCTCGCCATGCGGGTTGGCATGGGATCGCCAGGCCAACAGCGCTGCCGACTTGTCCGGATCGCCGGGAAACAGGCGCAGGTAAGCCTTGCGGACCGACTCATCGAAACTGCGCAGGGAAATGCTGATCGCGCGCCTCAAGGACACCTACATCGCGAACAGCCGGAAGGGATCAGGGCGCGCCCGCCGACGCGACCCTCGTGTCAAGCGCGCTGTGCTCGGGAAGCACGACCCGGAACTTCTTGTTCGCGAAATCGATCGACACCTTCTTGAACGCGCGGATCGCATTCATTCCGAGCAGCAGCGCGGGTTGGCGGTCCAGCTTCAGTTGCTTGAAGGTGTGCGCATCGGTGAACACGACGGCGAGGTTGGTCAGCCCGACGCCGCCGATCGTCAGTTCCCGGACCATCATATACTCGCCGGTGATCTTTTGGCCGGTCACGGATTGAAGCTCGACGCTCCGCTCGACGCTGACCAAATTGTCGCGGAGCAGGCGTCGTCGCAGCGCCTGGTTGCCGATGCTGACCTGCGAGCCGGTGTCGAGCACCACCGTCACCTGCTCGCCATTGGCGACCGCGTCGGTGACCACCAGCCGGCCGTTCTTGCGCTTGGCGCGAACGACGATAGTGCCCGGCTCATTGCGGAAGTCGGGCGTCGCTGCCGGGACGATCGACATCGTCTGCTTCTCGAAGTCGAACTGCACGCGCTGCGACCGAAGCAGGTCCACGCCGACGATCCCGTCGGCGCCCATGTAAGCGCTGTTGAGCACCGCGGCATCGATCGATTGCTCTTTCGTCCGTGTCAGCTGCACGTCGGTGATTCGCGCGGTCTTGATCGTCGAGACGCCTGACACACTGTGGAGCTCGGCGCCGCCACCAGTCGCCAGCTTCAGCCTGGCAACGAGCGCGTGGGAGATTGCCGTGCGATCCGCGCCGGTGTCGACCAGGAACTGGTATGGCCCGGCACCGGAGAAGCGCACCGGCACCGTCATCCGGTTCTCGTTATCGTTGCGAAAGCGGACGTCCTCGGTCTGCGTCGACTTGTCGATCTCCGGAACGCCGGAGACGGCATCGAGCGTCGTCGTCACCGTCTGCGCCGACAGCGGCGCGCTTATCGCGGCAGCCGCCAGAAGCGCCCAATACCGGCTCAGCATGGCCTCATCTCCAGTCGCTCATCTTCTACGCCTGCCATCGTGGAACGGCAAACCGCCAGAACGGCGGCAATGCAACGCTCTGGTAAATTTTGGCTGCTAGCAATCTGCAGCGAGTGGGGCCGGTTCGACGAAAGTCGGGACGGATGGGGCAACGCGAGTTGCGCTTATCAAAAGTCGGAGCCCGAGACTTGGCCAGGAAGAAGCTTGTTGAGACCACTCTCTATTCACTTTCGGCGGCCGCGCCGGAATGCCCGGACCGGCGCAGCGGCGAGCGTTACGTGAGCTTGCTGAGGGTCGGCGCGCTGACCCTCGACGGGCGGCGCGAGCTGTGCCTGATCCGCAACGTCTCGGCGGGCGGCATGATGATCCGCCCTTATTCACCGGTCGCGCCCGGTACCCAGCTGACCGTCGAGCTCAAGCAGGGCGACAGCGTCAGCGGCGTCGTCCAATGGTCGGACAAGGGCCTCGTCGGCGTCACCTTCGACGAGCCGATCGACGTGCTCGCGCTGCTCAACGCGCCCGCCGGCCGGCCGCGCCCGCGGATGCCGCGCATCGAGCTCAGCTGCACGGCGACGCTGCGCCACGACAAGACCGTGTTCCGCGCCGCCGTCGCCAATATCTCGCAAGGCGGGATCTGCGTCCATTCCCCGGTCGATCTGGAAGTCGGCCGCGACGTCGTCGTCAGCCTCGCCGGGCTCCATTCGGCCGCGGGCGTCGTCAAATGGCGCGACGGCGACTATTACGGGATCGGCTTCAACCGCGTCTATCCGGTCGACGAGCTGATGGCCTTCCTCCAGGACCAGCAGCGCGAGGAACAGCAACGGCGGGTCGCCTGAGCTCAGCCGCGCCGCAGCAACAGCATCAAATTGTTCGCCGGCATCGCCCGGGTGGCCTCCAGCCTTAGCCCGCGGTCCTCGGCCGCGGCGGCGAAATCCT
>DATENV010000098.1:0-2738 GCA_035274805.1 Sphingomicrobium sp.
AGAACTTGACCACCGGCTCGGTGAGCGACATCACCCAGCCGATCGCGGCGAGCAGCCCGAGGCGCATGAACAGCGCCAGGCTCAGGCCGACGATCCGCGCCCGGTCGCGCTGCTCGGGCGGCAGCTTCTCCGCCAGGATCGCGAGGAAGATGAGGTTGTCGATGCCGAGCACGATCTCGAGCGCGACCAGAGTCAGCAGCCCGAGCCAGGCGGTAGGGTCAGTTAGCCATTCCATGGAGCTATACTATTTGAATGAAATTGACGCCGAAACAGCAGGAGCAATTCGATCAGGACGGGTACCTGTTCTTCCCGTCGCTGTTCACGCCGCAGGAGATCAAGGTCCTGACCGACGAGGTGCCGTCGCTCTACGCGCAGCGGCGCCCCGAAAACGTGCGCGAGAAGACCGGCGACGTGGTCCGGACCAACTTCGCCGCCCACCTGTACAGCCATCCCTTCGCCAAGCTCGCCCGCCATCCGCGCATGGTCGAGCCCATCAAGCAGCTGTTCGGCGAGGACGTGTACATGCATCAGTTCAAGATCAACGGCAAGCAGGCCTTCGACGGCGACGTCTGGCAGTGGCACCAGGACTACGGCACGTGGCTGAACGACGACCAGATGCCCGAGGCGCGCGCCATGAACGTGGCGATCTTCCTCGACGAGGTGAACGAGTTCAACGGCCCGCTGATGTTCATCCCCGGCAGCCACAAGCAGGGCGTGCTCGACGCCGCGCACGACACCAGCACCACCAGCTACCCGCTGTGGGTGATCAACCACGACACCATCACGAAGATGGTGGCGAAGGGCGGCATCGTCGCGCCGAAGGGTCCGGCCGGCTCGATGATCCTCTTCCACGGCTGCCTGGTGCATGCCTCGACCTCCAACCTGTCGCCGTGGAACCGAGTCAGCGTGTACCTCTCGCTTTGCGCCGTGTCGAACCATATCCGCCGCTTCAAGCGCCCGGAGTACATCGCCCACCGCGACTTCACGCCGATCCAGTGCCTGCCCGACGATTGCCTGCTGAAGCACTACGACGTAGCGCTGCCCTGGAAGGACCGGTTCTTTGAACCTCTACAAAAAGCTTCTTGAGCGGAAGGACAACCCGCTCCGCATCGGCCTGATCGGCGCCGGCAAGTTCGCGGCGATGTACCTCGCGCAGGTGCCGAAGACGCCGGGCGTGGAGCTGGTGGGCATCGCCGACCTCAACCCGGCGAACGCACGCGAGAACCTGAAGCGCGTCGGCTGGGATCCGAACCGCATTCCGCCGATCACCGAGGACTGGCAGAAGCTGGTCGCGAATCCGAAGGTCGATATCGTCGTCGAGGCGACGGGCAATCCGCCGGCAGCGGTGGAACATGCCTTATATGCTTTCAAGAACAAAAAGCATGTCGTCATGGTGACGGTCGAAGCGGATGCGTTCTGCGGGCCGATCCTCGCGCAGAAGGCGGCTGACGCAGGCGTGGTGTACAGCCTGGCGTACGGCGACCAGCCGGCGCTGATCTGCGATCTCGTCGACTGGGCGCGCACCGCGGGCTTCCAGGTCGTCGCCGCCGGTCGCGGTCACAAATGGCTGCCGCATTTCGCGCAGTCCACGCCCGAAACGGTCTGGGGACACTATGGCCTGACGCCGGAGCAGGCCCGGGTCGGCGGCCTGAACCCGAAGATGTTCAATTCCTTCCTCGACGGCTCGAAGCCGGCGATCGAGACCACCGCGGTGTGCAATGCCACCGGCCTTACGCCGGCGCCGGGCGGGCTCGACTACCCGCCGGGGGCGATCGACGAGATCCCGGCGCTGATGCGGCCGCGCGACGAAGGCGGCGTGCTGCACCACAAGGGACAGGTGGAAGTCATTTCATCGCTGAGAAAAGACGGCACGCCGATCCCGTACGACATCCGTTTCGGCGTCTTCGTCGTCTTCGAAGGCGAGACGGACTACATCCGCCGCTGCTTCGAGGAGTACGGCGTCAAGACCGATCCCTCCGGGCGTTACGCGTGCCTGTACAAGCGCTGGCACTTGATCGGCCTGGAGGTCGGCATCTCGGTGGCTTCAGTCGGGTTGCGCGGCGAGTCGACCGGGTCTCCGACCGGCTGGCGGGCCGACGCGGTCGCGACCGCGAAGAAGGACCTGGCGGCAGGCGAAATGCTCGACGGCGAGGGCGGGTATACGGTGGTGGGCCGCCTGACTCCCGCGAGCGTCTCCTTGAAGGAAGGCCATTTGCCGCTCGGCCTCGCGCATGGCTGGAAGATGCTGAAACCGGTAAAGGCCGGACAGCCCCTCAGGTGGAGCGACGTTGCTTACGACGCATCGTCGCCGGCTGTGAAGCTGCGGCGCGAGATGGAGCAGACTTTCGAGCGGAAGCTGAAGACCGCCGCCTAGAGGTGGGCGATGCCATTCAGCCTTCACCCCGAGTCGTCGCATCTGCGGGTCGAGATGACCGGCCTGCCGACACCGGGTGAAGTGCACGCCATGTTCGTCGCGATGGTGAAGTACCGGCAGGGACCGCCTCGCGCGCTGATTGAGCTGCAGGTCGAGCAGTGCCTCAGCATGCTCGACACCATGACGGTGATGTCGGCGGTGTCGAGCCTCGGCTTCCCGGCCGACTACCGCCTCGCCCTGTTCATCGCCGACGAGACGATGCGCGAATCCGCCGAGTTCGCCGAGACGGTCGGGATCAACCGCGGGATCGTCGTGCGGGTTTTCGACCGGCGCGACGCTGCGCTGGCATGGCTCGTCGCTTAGC
>DATENV010000099.1:0-3300 GCA_035274805.1 Sphingomicrobium sp.
TGAAGGGATCACGCAGTCCCGCGCGTGCCTGGAACGGAGCATTCATTACTTGCCTCCCTTAGCGCTCGAATCCTTGAGCTCGCCCTGGCCGGTCGGCACCTTCTTGCGATACATGTCGATGGCACGCGTTGCCGTGACCGCGTCGGTCACGGGCGCGCCGTCGCGGCCGTGGATCAAGTCTTCTGGATTGGCGACCATCGCTGCGAGGTTCGAGTTCACCCCGCAACCGAAGTTGCTCATGGTCTTGTTGTCCCAGTCGGGCTGGGAGGGCTGGCTCCAGTTCGGGCAGCCGGGCACCACGGCGCGGCGGCGGGCAACCACGACCCGCACGGTGCCAGGCTGGACCATGCCGGCCGTAACCGGAGCGCCGGGCGTAACCAGCATGCCGTAGCGGCCGGCAAGCGCCGCGACCTGGCCACGCGCCGCCGGGGCATAACCGCCGTCGACATAGACCGTGTCGCCATAACCGAGGCCAAGGCCCTGGAACCAACCGTTGAGGCGATCGCCTTCGCCTGGCGCCAGCGTGCCGCCCGGCGCCGCGGCGTCGAACACATAGTCGGCGCTGGTGACGACCGGCACGTTTACCGCGGCGAGCCCTTTGGCTGGATTGTCAGGCGTCCCGGGCGTCTGGCAGCCTGCCAGGGCAGATCCGAGAGCGATGAGGAGAAACTTCGAACGCATCGTCGATTCCTTCCTGAAGAGACCGCGCATCACAGCTTGAACCCGGGTGCCGGGGCGGCGCCGCCGCCGGCCGGTGCCGGAGCCGCAGGGGCGGAGATGGCGGTAGGCTCGCGCCGGCCGCTAACGCCGCTGTATGACTGGCCGCCGAAGTCGCGCTGCAGCTCGTTCGGCACGCGGTAGCCGTCGACCGGGGTCGCCAGCTGCGTGGACACCGGACGGACGAGGTAGGGCGTCACGATGACGACGAGCTCGGTCTCGTTGCGGCGGAAGCTGGTCGAGCGAAACAGCGCGCCGAGGATCGGCAGGTCGCCGAGGAACGGCGCCTTGTTGATGTTGTTGCTCGCAGTGTTGCGCAGCAGGCCGGCGATCATGAATGACTGGCCCGAGCCGAGCTCGACGGTCGTTTCCGCGCGCCGCGTGGTGAGCGCCGGAACGGTGAAGCCGTTGAGCGTCACCGCATTCTCGTTCGACAGCTCGCTGACCTCGGGGCGGACGCGCATCGAAATGCGGCCATCGCCAAGTACGATGGGCGTGAAGGCCAGCCCGACGCCATATTGCTTGTACTCGATGGTAACCGAGCCGAGCGCCTGGCTGACGGGGACCGGGAACTCGCCGCCGGCGAGGAAGCTCGCCGTCTCGCCCGAAAGCGCGGTGAGGTTCGGCTCCGCGAGGATCGAGACCAGGCCGTCCTGAGCCGCGATGTCGAGCGACCCGAGGATGTTCATGCCGAGGAGCGAAGTGCTCGCGGACAAGGTCGAGCCGATCGTGCTGCGGATCACCCTGGAGGGCGCGCAACCCGAGACGCAGGTTACGGGCGGCAAGCTGATGCCCTGACCCTGCGCGAGGCCGAAATTGAAGCCGCCGGTCGAGTCGTTCGACAGGAGGTTGATCCCCCACTGCTTGAGCATCGAGCGGTTGATTTCGGCGATGCGCACCTTGAGCGTGACCTGCAGCGGCGTCGCCGTTTTCAAGCGGTTCACCGGCAGAATATCGAGGTTATCGCCCGCCTTCTTTCCCGGATTGAGCAGCGAGGTAACCAGCGACTGGGCCTGCGCGGCGTCTTCCGGCGAAGCGACGATCCCGTTCATGACGGCGAGTTGTCCGACCGTCGTGACGGTGATGTTGGAGTCGGGCATTGCAGCGTGAAGGATTTCGTTCACGCTCGCGAGGTTTTGAGCCACCCGAATATTGGTCGCATAGACGACACGGCCGCCCTTCGACGTCGCGTAGATCGTCGTCTCGCCGGAGTCCTTGCCGAAGACGTAGAGCTGGGTCGGCGAGCGGACCTGGACGTCGGCGACGGCGTCGTTGGCGACGAACACGTCGCTCATCGGCTCCGACAGTCGGACCAGGGTGCCCGTGCCCTTGCTGAGGTTCAGCGTCTCGGCCGGCTTGGCGGAGGTCGGCTGGGCGACAGCGGGAGCCGCGGCGCCCACCGTGCCGAGCGCAATCGCCAGAGCGGCCATTGCGGTGCCGAGGCGAGCCCGGCGGATGATGGATTGAGTCTTCATCTTAGCGAGCTCCCACCGGAACAACGGTGACTTTATTGCCGCGAGCGACACGAACGACCGGGCCGTCGGCGGCCTGGCCTGTGATTGCCTGGCCGAGACCCTTGCCCAAGCTGCCCATGGCCTTGGCGAGGCCTTCCGACTGGTCGGTCCGCGCGGGGACGGTGCGGCGCTGGAAGCGCGACACGTCGCCGCCGGTCGAGAAGGTCGTGTTGCTGTCGCTCGGCCGATTGGCGAGCGCGAGCAGCATCTGCTTCTCTTCGGCCGGGTTGGTGCCGGCCGGGACCTTGATGTTGCCGGCGGCTACAGCGCGCTCCAGCTCGGCCGTATTGTCGGCGAGGGAACGCAGCGAAAGCGACAGCGAACCGAGACTTTGCGCGACCGCGATTTTCTCGGCGATGCGTGGCGTAACCTCAAGGGTGACGTTGGCGAACACCTTGACGCTGGTCTTGCCGTCGTCGTCCTTGCTGGTGATGCGCTGGTCGGTGGCGAGCACGCGCAGATTGCGGATGATCGTTTCCGATACCTTGAGCGGTGGGCCGTCGCCGCCGCCCTGGACCTGCTGCGTCAGCACCAGGTCGATATGATCGCCCGGGAAAACGAAGCCGGCGACGCCCGAAGAGACGTTGACGGGGACGGTGATGGCACGCATGCCGGGGCCAAGCGCCGCGGCGAGGAAGCCGCGGTCCTGCGGGCCGACGAGGGCGCCGCGGGTGACCGGCTGGCCGGCGGTGACCGGATAGCGCACGACAGTGCCGAGCAGCTTCTTGGGATCGCCGTCAGGCTGGCCGTCCACGTAATAGGCGCTCTGCATGAGCTCCTTGGGCCAGGGCTGGAAGGTGAAGCTGTCGGCATCGATGATCGTGCCAACCGGAAGCGCCTTCTTGGCGACCAGCACCTTCGGACCGAGCGGCACAGGTGCCGCAGCCGCCTGCTGAGTGCCGGCACCGGCGAACATGTTCTTGGCCATCACAGCGGTAATCACCGCAATGACCAGCGCTCCAACGAGCAGCGCGAGCTTCTTCACATCCATGGCGAAATCGCCTCCCCCTTGCGGGCCCCTTGAACAGCCTCACACATCAGACAAATTGGTTAAGAAACCGTTGGGTGA
>DATENV010000100.1:0-2806 GCA_035274805.1 Sphingomicrobium sp.
TATCTGGCGGCTAAGGCGACCATCCCGGACGGAATCGAGGCGGCGGCGCAGGCCTCGCTCGCCGCGCTGCATGGGATCACGATGGGCGATGGCGCGCTGTCGAGCTGGCAGGGTTGCGGCCCGAGCGAGGCGGCGCGGCTCACCGCCTTGATCGATGGGTGCGGCCTGCGCGCGCGGCCGCTGCGCAATTCGCGCGGTTGGGGTTACCAGCGGATGTCGGCGCTCGGCACGATCCTGGTGCTCGATGCCGCCCCGCCGCCGTCGCCCAAGATGACCGACCGGGGTTCGGCCTCGACCCTCGCGTTCGAGCTGTCCGACGGCGGACAGCGGCTGGTGGTCAATTGCGGCGGGCCGGGGCCGCTGCCGACCGATTTGCAGGATGAGCTGGTCGAAGGCCTTCGCACCACCGCCGCGCACAGCACGCTGATCCTCGCCGACACCAATTCGACCAACATCCTGCCCGACGGTTCGCTCGGCAAAGGGGTCGAGGATGTCGCGATCGAGCGGAGCGAGGACAATGACGCCAGCCGCCTCGAAGCGAGCCACGACGGCTATGTCCGCTCGTTCGGCATGACCCACAAGCGCAGCCTGATGCTCGGCAATGACGGCAAGGAGGTGCGCGGCGCCGACCAGCTGATCCCCAAGGGCCGCAAGAAGATCCGCGAAGCCGCGCCTTATGCGGTGCGCTTTCATCTCGCGCCGGGCGTCGAGCCGACCATCACCGCCGACGGGATGGGCGCGATCCTTCGCTCGAAGGGCGCGCCGCCGTGGAATTTCCGCTGCCGGGGCGCCAATCTCGCGACCGAGGATAGCCTGTGGGTCGACGGGCGCGGCCGGCCGCACCAAGTTACTCAACTTGTCATTGTGGGCGAAGTTTCGGCATTGGGCGGCGAAATCGGCTGGACGTTCCGCCGCGCCAGCTAAGCACAAGAGGAACATCGATGACCGACCTCGTTCCCGTTCGCCGGGCACTCATCTCGCTTTCCGACAAGAGCGGGATCGACGAGCTCGCGGCCGGCCTGGCCCGCCACGGCGTCGAGATTGTCTCGACTGGCGGCACCGCCGCCAAACTTCGCGAAAATGGCGCCCAAGTGCGTGAAATTAGTGAACTTACCGGCTTCCCCGAGATGATGGATGGCAGGGTAAAGACGCTCCATCCGAAGGTGCACGGCGGCTTGCTCGGGGTGCGCGACAATCCCGGGCACGTGGCGGCAATGGCCGAGCACGGCATCGCGCCGATCGACCTCGTGGTGGTCAACCTCTACCCGTTCCTCAGCACGGTGATGAGCGGCGCCGACCGCGCCACCGTGATCGAGAATATCGACATCGGCGGGCCGTCGATGGTGCGCTCGGCGGCCAAGAACCACGCCCATGTCGCGATCGTCACCGATCCGGCGGATTACGCCGCATTGCTCGCCGAGCTCGACGCGAATGGCGGCGCGACCTCGCTCGAGCTTCGCCGCAGGCTTGCCGCCAGGGCGTTCGCGCTGACCGCCGAATATGATTCGACCATTTCGCAGTGGTTCGCCTTCGCCGACCAGGGCGAGCGCTGGCCCGAGAAATGGACGCTCTCGACGACCCGCAAGATGCCGCTGCGCTACGGCGAGAACCCCCACCAGTCGGCCGCTTTTTATTTGCCGGTCGGGCCGGCGGCGCACGGCGTCGCGCAGGCGACGCAAGTCCAGGGCAAGGAGCTGAGCTACAACAATCTCAACGACGCCAATGCCGCGCTCGAGCTCGCCGCCGAGTTCCGCGACGGCCCGCCGACGGTGGTGATCGTCAAGCATGCCAATCCCTGCGGCGTCGCGACGCGCGAGAGCCTGCTCGACGCGTGGAAAGAGGCGCTCGCTTGCGACAGCGTCTCCGCGTTCGGCGGGATCGTCGCCACCAACCAGTCGCTTGACGCCGCGACCGCCGCGGCGATCACGGAGATCTTCACCGAGGTCGTGGTCGCGCCCGACGCGGATGACGATGCGAAGGCCGTGTTCGCGAAGAAGAAGAACCTGCGGCTGCTTCTCACCGGATCGCTCCCCGATCCGTCGCGCGGCGGCACGTCACTGGCGCTGATCGCCGGCGGCCTGCTGGTCCAGGATCGCGACAACGGCATGGTCAGCCGCGACGAGCTGAAGTGCGTGACCCGGCGCCAGCCGAGCGAGCAGGAGGTGGCCGACTGCCTGTTCGCCTGGACCGTCGCCAAGCACGTCAAGTCGAACGCGATCGTCTACGCCAGGGACGGCGTCACCGCCGGCATCGGCGCCGGGCAGATGAACCGCCGCGACAGCGCGCGCATTGCCGCGATCCGCGCCAGGGAGGCCGCCGAAGCCAATGGATGGGCCGGGCCGCGCACGATCGGCTCGGCGGTCGCGTCGGACGCTTTTTTTCCGTTTCCCGACGGCCTGCTGGCCGCGGCGGAAGCGGGCGCGACGGCGATCATCCAGCCCGGCGGGTCGATCCGCGATGATGAAGTGATTGCCGCCGCCGACGAAGCCGGCCTCGCGATGCTGTTCACCGGAATGCGCCACTTCCGGCACTGAGCGAGCTTAGCGCACTGCGTCCCCGGTCGTGCCTGGGGCGGGAATTTCGAGGTCCTCGAGCTCGTCGATATCTTCCTTCTTCATCCGGAAGAGCTCCCGGTCTTCGGGGCCGAAGCCCTTGGTCCACAGGACGGCGCCGAATGCGAGCAAGATCGCCGGCACGCCGAACAGGAGCTCGGCCCATTCGGGGAGGAACGTCGCGAGGTAGCCGGTGACGGCCCCGGCCGCGGCAGCCCAGACCAGCGGCCAGCGCCAGCCGTTCACCCGGGCCC
>DATENV010000101.1:0-6383 GCA_035274805.1 Sphingomicrobium sp.
CGCGAGCCCGGTGGTCGCGGAAGCGATCGACGCGATCCGTAGCGAAGCACCGCGCGTCGAGGAATCCTTGCGCGCCGCCGCCGCACGGTCCGTCGCCGCGCTTCCATTGCCGCTTGGTCTGCTCGAATATTTCGCTTCGGACAGCCTCACCGTATCGGCGCCGGTGCTGGCTGCGGCGACGCTTGATCGCCATCAGTGGGAGGTGGTCCACCGGGCCGCCGATCGAGAAACGCGCAGCTTTATTGCAACGCTCCATCCCGAGGTCGGGGTCGAGCCGGAGGACGAAGCTGCCCCCGGTATCGTGGCTTCTGGTTTGGCCGAGGAAGCGGGCGCGGCCCCAACCTACACGCCCCCGTCGCTGCACGAAGTGGTCGAACGGATCGAGCGCCGCCGACGAAAGCGCACCGGTGAATCACAAACGACGCCGGACGAGGCGTCGCCGGCAGAACCACCTGCGTTGTTCCGCTGGGAATGCGGGCCTGGCGGCGAGATCGCCTGGGTCGAGGGCGCCCCTCGCGGCCCGCTGATCGGCCGCTCGATCGCTAGGCCGCATGACACTGACCGGATCGACCGCGACGTCATTCGCGCTTTCGGTATGCGGGCGCCGTTTCGCGACGGTTCACTGACTGTCGCCAGCGCTGGTCCCGTATCAGGCGAATGGAAGATCAGCGGCGTGCCCGCCTTCGATCCGGCCGACGGGCGCTTTGCGGGCTATCGCGGCGTTGCGTTGCGCGAAGCGCCGGCGCCCGCAACAAGCGAGGCATTCCCCGAGGTTCTCGCCGATCCGGACTCGCTGCGTGAACTGGTCCATGAGATCAAGACACCGCTGAACGCGATCATCGGGTTCGCCGAGATCATCGAGGGGCAGTTTCTCGGCCCGGCAGACCGCGGCTACCGCGACCGCGCGGCCGAGATCGTCCGCCAGGCGCGGCTGCTGCTCACCGCCATCGACGACCTCGATTTTGCCGCGAAGGTCCATTCGGCAAGCGGCCCCACGCGGGAGCGCGTTGACCTCGGCACGCTCATCGAGCGCGAGGCGCCGGAACTACGCGGCGTCGCCGCAACCCGCGGCGTCGAGGTCATGGTCACCCGGCCGCGCTCCGAGGTGGCCGCGGCGGTCCAGCCCGAGCTTGCCGACCGATTGTCGTTCCGCCTGTTTGAAGCTCTGGCAGGCCAAGCCGACCAAGGCGAGCGGATTCAGCTGGCCGCCGACGCGGCAAGCGGCAGCGCGCGCCTGACGATTAGCCGGCCCAGGAATCTCCGCGGCGTGCCCGATAGCGACTTGTTCGACTCCGGGGGCGGCGCGGGCGTCGAGGGAGGATTTGCCCTCCGCCTGGTGCGCGGGCTGGCGCGGATCGCGGGCGGCGACCTGGTCGGCACCCGCGATGCATTTGCGCTGGTTTTCCCGCGCGGCTGAGCCCCTCGGCCTTGGCGCGGGCCGACGTGCAGTCTATCTCCGGCAAACCGGGGAGGGCCTGTAGCTCAACGGTAGAGCCGGCCGCTCATAACGGCTAGGTTGTAGGTTCGAATCCTGCCGGGCCCACCATCGCGCACGGCCAATCCAGGGTATTGGCGAGCACGACAATCATCGTTAGCGGCGGGTGATCGGGGAGTGGCGCAGCCTGGTAGCGCATCTGCTTTGGGAGCAGAGGGTCGCAGGTTCGAATCCTGTCTCCCCGACCATTCTTGCCAAGCGCCGGCTACGCCGCCTTTCGGACGGACGTGCTGGCCATGGCCGAGAGCTCGTCGATGGAGACGCCGCGGCCGATGACGAAGCCCTGGGCGTAGTCGCAGCCGAGCTCGGTCAGCAACTGTACGGTTTCCCAGTCCTCGACGCCCTCTGCCACCACGGTCAGGCCAAGCTGGTGGGCGAGGTCGATGGTCGAGCGCACCATGATGCGGTCGTTTTCGTTGCGGCACAGGCCCGTCACGAACGATTTGTCGATCTTGAGCTCATTCACTGGAAGCGTCTTCAAATAGCTGAGCGTCGACTGGCCGGTGCCATAGTCGTCGATCGACAGCCTGACGCCTCCGCGCCGGAGCGCGTGGAGCACGTGCAGCGCGGTCTCCGGCGACCGGATGATTGCGCTTTCGGTGATTTCCAAAGTCAGACGCGAGGGGTCGATCCTGGCTTCCGACAGCAAGCGTAGTACGTTCTTGGCGAAGTCGGGCTGGCCGATGTCGGCTGCGGAGACATTCACCGAAATGCCGATCGCTACGTTTTGCGCCTGCGGAGCCAGACAGTCGGCGATCACACGCCGAAGCACGAACTGGGTCAGCTCGCGGACAACGCCGGTCTCCTCGGCCAGCGGAATGAAGCGGTCGGGCGGCACGAGCCCTTCGGTTGGATGCCGCCAACGGATCAGAGCCTCCGCGTGGCTGATATTGCCGGAGCGGAGGTTCAATTTGGGCTGATAGGTGGTGAACAGCTGGCCTTCGGTCATTGCCCGGCGAAGCTCGCCCATCATCGACAGGTCTCGCATCGCTTCGGGCGCCATCCCGCGGAACCATTGTCGCGAAAGGCCGTGGTTTCGCGCCTCGGCTATCGCCGCGAGCGACTGCTCGATCGCATGCACGGAGCTGGTTGCGTCCTTCAGCTTCGCGAGGCCGTAGGTGCAGCGGACATCCACCGGCCCCTTTGCGGTCAGCACAGGCTCGGCGAGCCGCTCGCTTATGCTTGCGCACAGCGTGTCCGGATCGGTGCTCGCGGGGAGAATCCAGGCGAGGGAGTCCGGCGCGACGCGGTAAACTGGTGCTCCGATGGTCCGCTCGATGCACTCGCTCGCTTGCGTGATCATTTGCGCCGCGGCGGCGGAACCGATCGTGTTGCGGATGGCTTCGAACCGGTCGATGGCGGCCGACGCTACGCAGAGAGTCTGATCGCCAGCCTCGTCGAGAGCCAGCGCCAGCGCGCGCTCATTGGCAAGGCCGGTTTCCGCGTCGACGATCCGGGCGAGCCTGGTCCGATGCCGCACCTCGACGACCGCGCGCAGAACCGCGCCGCCGATCAACGCGACGAGCAGCGGAGCCGTGTCGATAGAAAGCGGCCATCGTGACTGGACGATGACGGGGACAATCAGCAGCGCTGCCATTAGGCCCCCGGCGGCAAGCGGCAGAGCGGCTCCGTAGCGTTCAAACCTACCGGCAAACAGAGCGACGATGAGAACCAGCCCAAGAACCGTCGGCAATGCCCCGGAGCGGGTCAGCGCGCGATGCTGGATCAGGGACTCGGCGGCCAACGCCTGGATCACCACGCCGGGCACGGTGCCGAAGCGGGGTACGGCGTAGCGGTCGCCCATTTCGATCGCGGTTGCGCCGACCATCACCCGCTTTCCGGCGAGTTCCTTTGACGGGACGCGGCCATCGAGCACGTCAATGAACGAGAAGCGGGGGATTCGCCTGACATCGATCGACCAGTCGGGAATGAAGGTGCGGTCGCCGAGCGTGCCATTGTCCGACAGCAGCACCGCCATCGACGGCTGGATTTGCCCGTCGATCATCGTTGCCGCCGGGAAGTCGCGGACGACTCCGTCGCGGCCCGGAAGGATGTTGACCCCGCCGACCCACGCCGCGCTGAACTGCGCCGCGGGACGACTCTTGATGATCAGCGGGGCATCGGAAACGGCCGACGCGGGCTGCTGGAAGATTGGCAGGATGACGGGGCGCACCCTATCGAGCGCGCGAGCGAGGGCGGCATCGCCCTCGGCATCCGACCGGGCGCTGAAATCGACGTCGAACGCGACCATCGATACGCCGGCTACCTGGAGGCGGTTCAGCAATGCGGCATGATAGCGCCGCGACCAGGGCCAGGTGTCGATTGCGGCCAGGCTCTTGGCGTCGATTTCGACGATCGCCACCTGGCCGCTCGGCGGGCGATCGAGGAGCCGCGCGCGAACTTCCGACAAACGGTTCTCGATCGGCTCGAAGCCGCCGCTGGCGAACAGGACGATCGCCAACAGAAAGACAAATAGCGCGCCAGCAATGCATTCGCGGCGGCGGCGGCGGCGCAGACCCTCCGGCATCGCGTCAGATCCTTGGCCGGGCCGTGGTGAGTGGTCGCGCCGCCAAGCGGGCATGGCCTAGAGCTTCAGAAGCGGAATTGTGATTGGCGGAACCGTGACCGTCGGAGTCGTCACCGCGGGGATCGTGATCAGCGGCGTGCTTACGGTCGGCGTGGAGATGCTCGGTATGGTGATCGTCGGCGTGCTCACGGCCGGAGCGGTCACTGGCGGGGTCGTTACGGTCGGCACCGTGATCGTCGGCGTTGTCACTGTCGGCACCGTTACCGTGGGGGTTGTCACGGCGGGGATGGTCACCAGCGGCGTGGTGACGTTTGGAGTGGTGACGCTCGGCACCGTGACGGTCGGCGTGCTCACGCTTGGTACCGTCACCGTCGGAGTTGTCACCGGTGGCGCGGTGCCACTGCCGGGCCCGGAGTTTCCGCCGCCCGATCCGGAGTTAATGCTGCCCGGTCCGGAATTGCCGCTGCCTGAGCCCGAGCTAATGCTGCCGGGTCCGGAATTGCCGCTGCCCGATCCCGAGTTGATGCTCCCAGGTCCAGAATTGCCACTCGGTCCGCTGTTCGACCCCGTGGAAATCGGCGGGGCGGTGACTGGCGCGACGGTGACGCTGGCGACGGTGATGGTGGGCGTGGTGGTTGCCGGCGCTGCTGTTACCGGCGGCGAAGTAACGGGCGGCGTGGACGCGGTCGGAGCGGCAACGACCGGCGTCGAGGTTCTCGCCGTCGGGGTCGGTGTCGCCGAACCGGTACCCGACGTCGCCGCCGGCGTGCCCGACGAGGCGGTTGGGGTCGCAGTCTGCGTAACCGAATTGCTTGCGACAACCGCCTGTACGATCGGTGGCGTGGTCGCCGCCGGCGCCGCGGTGACCTCCGCGCGGACGAGACCGCCGGTCAGGGCGGCAATGGTCGCCAGCGGCGCGTCGCCAGCGGCGGAGATTGTCACGGCGGTCGATGACCGGGCCGGCGCGGTCGGCGCGGGCTTGTCGGCGTCGAGCAGCACCTTGGGATTGTCGTGATTGACGAACACGGTTCGGCCGCCCTCGACAATTTCCCGCATGCCGCCGGTGTTCGCGGTGACCTGCACCGCGCCCTGGATCACCTGGACCGCGCTCCGCTTCTGATCGACGACGACGGTAAAGGTGGTTCCTTTGACAACCGCCGCGAGCATCGGCGTATCGACCGCGAAATGCGGGATCCCGGTATGCTGGACCTTGAACAGCAAGGTGCCGAGATTCTGGATCACGCGCGTGAAGCCAGCGGGCTGCGGCGTCGAGGGGAGGCGGAGTTCGCTGCGTGGAGCAATGACGATATAATCGCCGCCGCGCACCAAAGTCGCTCGGCCGGTTGGGCCAGTCAGCAGCGTATCGCCGGGCGCGAGCTGATTATTGACTGATAGCGATGCAGGCCGAGCGCCGGGATGAACGACTCGGGCGTCACCGCTGAGCTGGGTTACAATCCACTTGTCCGACGGTTTCTCCGCCGCGGTCGCGGGCGACGCGAACAGAAAGGACAGTGCTGCGAACGACAAAGCCAGCTTCAACATGGCAGACTCCATGATTTGAGCCGGGTTTGACGATTTGACGCTAACGGCCAGTAACCAGACAAGGTTAGCGTGGATTTACCGTGATTCTTGAACCGTTTCGCTTTTCGTTAACTGCGGAAGGGTAGACCGGGGCTCTGGTTCGATTGCCGGAGTGCCTTGTCCTGCTTCGTCGAAAGATCATTGTTGCTCTAGTTGCGCTTGGCGCCCTGGCCGCGCCGCGGGTGGCATTCGCCGTATCGCCGCCCGAGCCGGCGGCGATCGAGCGCACGATCCCGACGCAGCTGCAACAGCGGTCGCTGGCACCGGTGGTTTCGGTGCCCGCGCGCGAACGTCGCGATCAGCGGGCGAGCGAGCGGCGGTTTACGCTCGGCGCAGTCACCATCGACGGCGCGACCGTGTTCACGCAGGAACAGCTCAGCCGCTATTTCGAGCCCTATCTCGCGACCGAGGTCGACCAGGGCAAGCTGGTGCGCGTCGCGGACGCCATCACGGCGCGCTACCGCCAGACCGGCTATTTGCTGTCGTACGCGATGGTTCCGTCCCAGAGCGTGGAATCGGGGATGGTCCGCATGTCGGTCATCGAAGGGCGCATTGGCGATGTCAGCGTCGAGGGCGCCGGGACCGCGAAGAGCGCGATCGAAGCGATCGCCAAGCCTTTGACGAAGGATGGCCCGGTCAGGACGGGCGAGCTCGAGCGGACGATCGGGCTGATCCGCGACTTCCCGGGCGTCAGCGTCACTGACGTCGCGCTGATGCGGTCGGACGTTCAGCCCGGCCTTTATTCGCTGCGGATCAAGGTTGCACCCGACCGCATTCGTG
>DATENV010000102.1:0-3390 GCA_035274805.1 Sphingomicrobium sp.
CGGAATTCCCGCCGCTTCGCTATGCGAACGAGCGGAAGGCTTTCTGGATCAGGGCCGTCTCTGAAGGCGCGCGCCAGCAGGCGCCGGCGGGCGCGACGGCCTCAGCTGGTGGTGGTTCGCGGAGGCGGGTCGACAGCGCCGGGGTCGATGGAAGGAAGTCCAAAAGGCGGCCGGCTCGCGGAGAGCAGACCGTCCGCCCGGACCTGCCCGATCTCGGCACCTGGGAGAGGAACGACCGCTCCCGGGCACGCGAGCGCGCAATTGGGGGCGCAGGCCGGCGCGCAGCAGCCCATGTCCTTGTGAGCGGCAATCCCGCCGCCAGACATCCCCGACGCCATCGCCATCGGGCAATCGGCCGCGGCGCCGGCGAACGCCGGCCCTGGCGCGCTTGCCAGCGAGATCACCAGGAGGACGAACAGGAAAAGCCTTTTCACGTGCTGCGCATTAGATTGGAAGCCGGCCCGGTTCAAGGGCGGCCCTATCCGATATGGCTTCTGGCCTCTCGCGCGCATAAAGTTGAAGATAGCGAGCATGTCCTATCTTTTGGTGAAGGCAGCGAAATACGGCGTCACCGTGGCCATGCTTGCCGAGGTCGCGCGCAAATATCCCGGCTGGGGCGGGCTGATAGCCTCGCTGCCGCTCATCTCGGTCCTCGGCATGATCTGGCTCTGGCGCGACACCCACGATCCGGTGCGCATGGCCGCGCATGCCCAGGCGACCTTCTGGTTCCTCCTGCCATCGCTGCCGATGTTCCTGCTGATTCCGCTGATGCTGCGCACCGGGCAATCCTTCTGGGCTTCGCTGCTCGCCGGCTGCGCGCTCACCGTGATACTCTATGCCGGCGTGACATGGTTCGGCGCTCGACTGGGGCTGAATCTCTAGGGTCGAGTCTATCCACTTCGACCCCGGCATGTTCCTCCGACTGAGCGGAATCGGCGACAGGCGTCGCAGGGACCGACGTGCGATCCGCGCAGTCGTGGCCGATGAGGTCGGCGACCTCGAAACAATCGCTTGACCTTCCAGTTACTGGAACTGGCACTGGCGGCGCACCAGATCCGAATCACAGGTGCTCAGATGGACGAGACTCATAGCTGCCACCACGATCATCAGGGCCACGGCGCCGCCTCGCCGGGCACGGCCATCGACGCGGTATGCGGGATGACGGTCGATCCGGCGACGACGCCGCATCACGCCCGCCATGCGGGAGAGGAGTATCATTTCTGCTCGGCCAAGTGCCGCGAGCGCTTCGAGGCGCGGCCCGAAATCTTCCTCGACGGATCGACGCGCGAAGCCGCGCAGGGGCCGAAGGACGTGATCTACACCTGCCCGATGCATCCGGAGATCGATCAAATCGGCCCCGGCACTTGCCCGATCTGCGGCATGGCGCTCGAGCCCAAGGGGGTCGCGCTGATCGAAGGCCCGTCTGAAGAATATCTCGACATGCGTCGGCGCTTCGTCGTCTCGGCGCTCCTCAGCGCGCCGCTCGCGCTTCTCGTCATGCTTCGCCACTTCTGGCCGGTTTCGGTCGAAGCGGTGGGCGCGCGAACGCTCGACTGGGTCGAGCTCGCGCTGGCGACGCCGGTGGTGCTCTGGGGTGGCTGGCCGTTCTTCGTGCGTGGCTGGCAGAGCCTGCTTCGCATGCGCTTCAACATGTTCACCCTGATCGCGCTCGGAACCGGCGTCGCCTGGGCCTATTCGGTCGTTGGCGCGGCGGCGCCGCAGATCTTCCCGCCCTCCTTCCGGACGATGCATGGCGGCGTCGGCCTCTATTTTGAGGCGGCCGCAGTGATCGTCACGCTCGTCCTGCTCGGCCAGGTGCTGGAGCTCAGGGCGCGCGAGCGCACAGGCTCCGCCATCCGCGCCTTGCTCGATCTCGCGCCGAAGACGGCGCACCTGGTGGAAGCGGGCGGCCACGAGCGGACCGTTCCGCTCGACCTCGTGCGCGCCGGCGACCGGCTGCGGGTCAAGCCCGGAGAGGCCGTGCCGGTCGATGGCACGATCGCCGAAGGCTCATCGGCCGTCGACGAATCCATGCTCACCGGCGAACCGCTGCCGGTCGCCAAGCTGGCCGGCGACGACGTCACCGGCGGCTCGATCAACGGCGACGGCGCCTTCGTCATGACCGCCGAGCGGGTCGGCTCGGAGACGATGCTCGCCCGGATCGTGCAGATGGTCGCCGAAGCCCAGCGCAGCCAGGCGCCGATCCAGAAGAAGGTGGACCAGGTCTCCGCCTGGTTCGTGCCCGGCGTGATCGCCGTCGCGCTCCTCGCCTTCGCCTTCTGGTCGTTTGCGGCGCCGCCGCCGAGCGTGCCGTTCGCGCTGGTGGCGGCCGTGTCCGTGCTCATCATCGCCTGCCCCTGCGCGCTCGGCCTCGCCACCCCGATGTCGATCATGGTGGGCGTCGGCAAGGGAGCCCAGGCCGGCGTTCTCATCAAGAATGCGGAGGCGCTCGAGCGCTTCGCATCGGTCGACACGCTGGTGGTCGACAAGACCGGCACCCTCACCGAGGGCAAGCCGGCGCTGGTCGCGGTCGAGCCCGCCGCCGGCCGGAGCGAGGAGGAGATCCTCACGGGGATCGCATCGCTGGAGCAGTCGAGCGCGCATCCCCTCGCCCATGCGATCGTCGCCGGCGCCGAGGCGCGGGGCCTCACCCTTCAGCAGGTCGAGGATTTCGCGTCGGTCTCGGGCAAGGGCGTCGTCGGCAAGATTGGGGGCAGACGCGTCGCCATCGGCAATGCCGCGATGATGCGGGACGAAGGCGCGGACGAGGCCGCAATGGCGGACTCGGCCGGCCGTCACCGGGACGAAGGCGCGACCGTGATGTTCGTCGCGGTCGACGGCATCTATGCCGGGCTGGTCGCGGTCGCCGATCCGGTCAAGGCCACCACCGCAAGGGCGGTCGAGCTGCTCCACGCCGATGGGCTCCGGCTGATCATGCTGACCGGCGACAACCGGCGCACCGCCGAAGCGGTCGCCCGCAGGCTCGGCATCGACGAGGTGATCGCCGACGTGCTTCCGCAGGACAAGGACGCAGCGATCGAGCGCCTCAGGCGCGAAGGAAGAATCGTCGCCATGGCGGGCGACGGAGTCAACGACGCCCCCGCTCTGGCGAGGGCCGACATCGGCATCGCGATGGGCACAGGGGCCGACGTCGCCGTCGAGAGCGCCGGCGTGACTCTGGTCAAGGGCGACCTGATCGGGCTCGTCCGCGCACGGCGCCTCTCCCGCGCGGTCACCGGCAACATCCGCCAGAACCTTCTTTTCGCCTTCGGCTATAACGGCCTCGGAATTCCCGTCGCTGCTGGTCTGCTCTATCCACTGACCGGCCTGCTATTGAGCCCCATGATCGCGGCGCTGGCGATGAGCCTGTCCTCGGTCTCGGTCATCACC
>DATENV010000103.1:0-4491 GCA_035274805.1 Sphingomicrobium sp.
CATCGGTTCCGGAGCCGGGGCAGCAGCTGCCGGCGCACCGTTATAATACTGCCCGTTGTAGACGTAACCGTCCACCCGGCCGTCGTTGTCGCGATCGGCCCACACCGCGCCGGCGAGACCGCCGACCGCAGCGCCGATCACTGCACCCTGAAGGATGCTGACGCCCGGAATGACCGCGCCGGCCGCTGCGCCGAGCGCCGCGCCGCCGAGCGCACCCGTTGCCGCGCTGGCGAGGACGCTGCGCGAAGCCGGGTCGTAACCAGTCGGCGTGCCGGCATAATATTGGCCATTGTAGGTATAGCCGTCGACATAGCCGTCATTGTTGGTGTCGGACCAAATCGCTCCGGCGAGACCGCCGATCGCGGCGCCGACCGCGGCACCCTCGATCACGCTCACGCCCGGAACCACGGCGCCAACCGCCGCACCGCCGACACCGCCGATCGCGGCGTCCTGGGCAATCCGCGGATTGGTCGCGCACGCGCCGAGCATGGCGGTGCTTCCAAGCGTAAGGGCTAGAATGGATCTACGCATCGCTCTTTCTCCCGTTCTATTGAGCTGCTCGAACATGCGCACGCCCGCAGCTTCCGCCGGTGACGGTGCATGTTACAAGCGCTGGAACGACGACAACGCATCATCGTTCCGCAGCCGCGACGACGGGATCCGGGGAAACCCCCGAAAACTGATTAAATCTTTGTTTAAGCAACTGAAACCACGCCAGAAGTGATGAGGACATGAAAGCAACAATTTTTCACAATCCGATGTGCGGCACATCGCGCAAAACGCTCGATATCCTGCGCGACGAAGGCTGCGACGTGTGGGTGAAGGAATATCTCAAAACCCCACCGACCCGCGACGAGCTCGTCCGGCTCTACGACCGCGCCGGGATCACCCCGCGCCAGGGACTGCGCGCCAAGGAGCCGCTTGCCGAGGAGTTGGGGCTCAACCGACCTGACGTGTCCGACGACGAGGTGCTGGACGCGATGATTGAGCACCCGATCCTGATTGAACGGCCGATCGTCGAGACGCCCAACGGCGTGCGGCTCTGCCGACCGCAGGACAAGGTCCGCGAGATTCTCTAATCCTCCCCGAGCTTGCCTCGGGGAGGGGGACCGCACGAAGTGCGGTGGAGGGGTAAGGCGCCGGCCCCTCCACCATCGAATCTTCGTTCGATGGTCCCCCTCCCCCAGCAAGCTGTGGGAGGATAGAATCACCGCATGAGTCGCCTCGATCCGCGTCTGCTGCTGCAGGGCTATGCGACCGGCATTTTCCCGATGGCCGACAGCCGCGAGGCTGCGGAGCTGTTCTGGGTCGAGCCGCGCAATCGTGCCGTCATCCCGCTCGATCGCTTTCACGTATCGCGATCGCTGCGCCGGGTGCTGCGGTCCGGCCGTTTCGACGTCACCCGCGACCGTGCGTTCGCCGCCGTGATCAGGGCCTGCGCCGACCGCGAGGAGACCTGGATCAACGCCGAGCTCGAACGCGCGATGCTCGCGCTCCACGGCTCCGGCCATGCCCATTCGATCGAGATCTGGAGCTCGGGCGAGCTGGTCGGCGGGCTTTACGGCGTCAAGCTGGGCCGCGCCTTCTTCGGCGAAAGCATGTTCAGCCGCGCGCGGGACGCGTCCAAGGTCGCGCTCGCCTGGCTCGTCGCCCGTCTCAAGGTCGGCAATTTTGCGCTCCTCGATTGCCAGTTCATGACCGACCATCTGGCCTCGCTCGGCGCCGTCAGCGTGCCGCGCGCGACCTACGTCGCGTTGTTGGCAGTCTCGCTCGGCGGCGGAGGCGGTGCCGCCGGTGGTTCGGCGGGGACTGGTGTCGAGGTGCTCGGGCGGCTTCCCGACGCCGCGCCCGATTTTGGCGCGCTCGACCGGTTGCTCGAGCTGGCCGGGGCAGCCGGCGCCGCCGGTCCGGCCGGATATGTCATCTCGCAACTCTTGGGCCAGACGTCGTAAACCGCGTGCTCGACGACGTTGAGCGACGGCGATTCCTTGTAAAGCCAGCCGGAGAAAACCCGGTTCCAGCGCTTGTCGGGCTGCTGCACGTCGACCTGGACAAACGCGCCGGTAAGCTTCTCCTCTTCCCATGGCGCGGTCGCCTCGCACGCGCGCAGGCGCACGATGACGTCCTTCCAGCGCATCGACTGACCCGGGTGGAGCGCGACATTCTGGACGATGCCGTTGCGTTTGTTGAGGATGCCGAGCACGGCGACGCGCTGCGCCATCGGCGTCACGCCGCCCTCGCCATTGGCGGTCGAGGCGGCTTGCCGCGCCGCCGGCAGGGCCTCGTTGGCCTGCTCGCCGCCCTTTCCGCACGCGGCGAGCGCCAGCGCCCCCACCAAGGCTGCGACGGATGCCCTCACGCCTATTCGGGGATCCAGGGCTCGTAGTCCCCGGTCGAAGCGGGGCGCAGCTTGCCCGAACCGAGTGCTCCATCGGGCCGGAACGCGGCCATCGTGCCGGTCAGGTTCGGCGTCGGTTTCTGCTGGAAGTTGCGGACCGGCGGGAGTGCCTTGTCCGGCAGGTCGGCGATCGTCCCTCGTAGCCACAGCTGCCAGTCGGGCGGCACGCGACTGCCGTCATTGTTGCCGTTGTAGATGACCCAGCGCCGGCTCGGTTGCTTCTTGCTCTGGTAATAGACGTTGCCGGCCTCGTCGCGGCCGACCTCGTCCCCGAACCGCCGCGTGAACAGCGCAGTGCCGACGGTCGCCCCGTTCCACCACGTGAAGATTTTCGACCAGAAGCCCATCGGCGAGCGCCTTAGCGCCCTCGCTTGTGGCGAAGCAAGCTAGCGCGTCCAGCTCACCGCATCGCCTTCCTTGATGCCAAGCTCGGCTGCGCGGCCGCCGCGAATCTCGAGCACTGCCGCGATCGGCTCGCCCGACGGCAGGGGCGTCAGGTTCATCGCCTCGGCATTGGTGATGCGGACGATCGTGCCGTCGCTCCGAATGTAGATGATGTCGAGCGGGATGAGCGTGTTCTTCATCCAGAAGGCGACTTCCTGCGCCGGCTCATACGGGAAGATCATGCCGCGGTCGGGCGCGAGCGATTTGCGGAACATCAGGCCGCGTTCCTGCTCGGCGGCGGTTGCCGCGACTTCGACGGTAAAGCGGTGAACGCCGTTCTTCGAGCTAATGGTCAGCGGCACTTCGCGAAGCCCCGTCTGCGCGCGCGGATCGGCCGCCTCGGCCGGAGCATTCTGCGCAGGCGCCTGCGGGCTGCAGGCGATCAGCGCGGCAAGCGCGCCGGCTATTGCGCCGAGCCGCCGGGCTCGCGCAGCTCGACCGCGGTCAGGCCCTTGGAGCTCGGCGCGATCCGCGCTTCGAGCATTTGGCCCGGCTGAATTTCCGGCAAGTGCGAAATGCGCACCGTTTCCATGTGCACGAATACGTCCTCGCCGCCCGACTCGTCGGGACGCTTGACGAAACCGTAGCCGCGAACGCGGTTGAACCATTTGACCTCCACCGGCTCGAACGCGCCGGCACTGTCCGCAAGCGCTTTGCGGTCCGCGCGTTCGCCGGCCGGCATGGACGAGCGGGGATGCTGCGGCAAGGCTGCGGACGTGTCGATCGACAGCACCTTCTTGGCCTGCAGCCCCCGTTCGACACGGACCGGCACGCATTCGATGATCGCGCCTTCCGGAACGCTGCGCCGGCCATGTTCGCGAAGTACGCTGAAATGCAGCAGCACGTCGCCGTCGACCTCGTCGCTGACGAGGAAGCCGAACCCGCGCGTCGCGTCGAACCATTTCACCCGGCCGGTGATCGGTTCCAGTTCCGGCTGAGTCGGATTGTCCTCGGACTCCATTTCGGCCCGATTTCCTCCCTCGGCCAGTTGTAAAGCAGTACGCACCATGGCGACTCCCATTAACATGGGTGCATGTGTCGGCAAACCGACTTTACACGTCGATGACCTGAACCAACTCGCTTAGTTGATCGTCGTCAATTTCCGCGCCTGGCGGCAGGGATGCGATCACCCGCGCGATCGCGAATCCATGGCCGGCGCGAACCATCGTCGCGATCCACTTCTCGCGTTGCGCGCGGTCGACGGCGGCAGCCGCAAAGGGGCCGAGCCGGCGCCGCTCGGCGAAGCGCAGCGCGGCGCTGACCGCTTCCTTGTCGGCGTATCGGTTCGCCTCGCCGCGGTCGGATTCCTCGATCCCGGCAAGCCGCAGCTTGTCCGTGAGTCGGCGCTTGCCATAGCCGCGCGCGCTCAGCGACCGCGATTGACCAAGCGCATAAGACGCATCGTCGATATAACCGAGCTCGGCAAAGCGGCTGGCCAGCGCCTCAAGATCCGGCTCCCGAGCTCCCTCCCACCCGCGCTCGCGCAGCTTGCGGCCGAGATAGGCGCGCAGCTTCGCCCGCGTCGTCGCATATTTGCCGACGTAGCGCAGGGCGAGCTCCTCCAGCCGCTGGCGATCGAGCGGAGGACGCCGCTTCGGGGGGCCGGGACGTGCCATAGCGCCGTTTTTGTGCCACAGTCGCCACGCATC
>DATENV010000104.1:0-2866 GCA_035274805.1 Sphingomicrobium sp.
GGGCTCTTACTGGTTCGTGCGATTGGCTGTGTCGGGATTCTGCGGAGCCGGGGCCGGATTGGCAGTGGCGGTCCCGGCAACGGCAGGAGCCGGCGTCACGGTGTCGGTGTCGGTCCCGCCAGGCGCGGCCGGTCCAGCGGCGGCGGGCTTCGCCCCGGGCATGTGGCCGCCGTTCGACGCGACCCACTGCGCGAACTGCGCTTGCGGGACCACCTCGATCGCGATCGGCATGAAGCCGTGACGCGCTCCGCACAGCTCCGAGCACTGGCCGAAATAGACGCCCGGCCGGTCGACCTTGGCCCAGGTCTCGTGCAGCTGGCCCGGGTTGGCGTCCTGCTTGATCCAGAACGCCGGCAGCGCGAAGCTGTGGATCACGTCGTCGGCGGTGACGATGAACTTCACCACCTTGCCCTGCGGGATCACCAGCCGGTTGTCGACCGCGAGCAGTGGCGGCCCGTCGGCGTCGGTGCGCGCCCGCTGGTTGGCCTGCCGCGTCGGGTCGTTGGCTTCCTTCAGCATGTAGCTGTCAAAGCTGACGCCATGGTCGGGCAGCTCATAGGACCAATACCATTGATGGCCGATCACCTTGACCGTCAGGTCCGCCGGCGGCGGCGTGTATTGGTGCCGCAGCAGCCGGATCGACGGAATCGCGATCGCCACCAGGATGAGCACCGGCACCAGAGTCCAGATCACCTCGATCGTGGTGTTGTGCGAATTGCGCGACGGCGTCGGATTGGCGCCGCGGCGGAAGCGCACGATCGCATACAATAGCAACGCCAGCACGAACACCGAGATGATCGCGCACAGCAGCAGCAGCCAATTGTCGTGGAACGCCGCGGCTTCCTCGCCGATCGGGGTCACCTGTAGTTGAATGCCCTTGCGCCCGTCGGGTTCGCCGACGCCCGGCGTCGGGATCATGTGGCCGACACTGCCCGGGACGATCGTCGGCTGCGCCGCGTCCGGCTTGGCCGCGTCCTGCGCGGTCCCGGCGGGAGGCGTCGCGGCCGCTGGGGTCGCCGTTGCGGCCTGGCTGGGCGCCGGAGCCTGCGCCTGCGCGGCTACAGGTGTAAGCCCGGCCGCGGCCAAGGCGATCGCCCATCCAATCAGTCTCATCGGTACCCCTGACAGTGCCTGGAAACGGGAGCGCGGGTGCACGCCCGGATTTGGGAGGCTCTATAGGCGCGGGTTTCCAGAGCCTCAAGCGCCCCGGCAAGATGGAATCTGAGCAGCGGTTGAAGGGGCTCGGCCGCCAGCCTAAACGCTGGCTTCGTGATGCTGACCGATGAACAAATCCTCGACGAATTTCGCGCGTCCGATGCTCTGCTCGAAGGCCATTTCATCCTGTCGTCGGGGCTGCGCAGCGCCAAATATCTCCAGTGTGCGCGGGTGCTGATGGACGGCGCCAGGGCCGAGCGGCTCGCGCGTGCCCTCGCGGCAAAACTGCCCGCAGAAATCCGCGCTCAAATCAAAGCTGTTGTCTCGCCGGCAATGGGCGGCGTGATCATCGGTCACGAGATGGGCCGCGCGCTGAGCCGTCCGGCGATGTTCGTCGAGCGGCCGCAAGGCACGTTTGAGCTTCGCCGCGGCTTCCACCTCGATCCCGGCTCGAAGGTGCTGATGGTCGAGGACGTGGTGACCACTGGCCTCTCCTCGCGCGAGGCGATCGACGCCATCCGCCGGGTTGGCGGCGACGTGATTGCCGAGGCGGCGCTGGTCGACCGCTCGGCCGGCAAAGCCGACCTCGGCATCCCCTTCTTCCCGCTGATCCGCATCGACGTTCCGACCTACGAGGCCGACGCGGTTCCGGCGGAGCTCGCCGCAATTCCGCCCATCAAGCCGGGTAGCCGCGCCGCAGCGTGACTGGGAAGCTCCGCCCCAACCCGCTCAGATTGGGCGTCAATATCGATCACGTCGCGACGATCCGGAACGCGCGGGGCGGCGACCATCCCAACCCCGTGCGCGCGGCGCATATCGCCGCGGATGCGGGCGCTGACGGGGTCACGGCGCATCTGCGAGAAGACCGCCGCCACATCACCGATCAGGACATCGACCGGCTGATGGCCGAGATCGACCTGCCCCTGAACCTGGAGATGGCGGCGACCGAGGAGATGCTGGAAATTGCGCTGCGCCATAAGCCGCACGCGGCGTGCATCGTCCCCGAGCGGCGCGAGGAGCGCACGACCGAGGGCGGGCTCGACGCGGCCGGCCAGCACAATCACCTGGCTTATTATGTCGACAAGCTGGGCGCGGCGAACATCCGCGTCAGCCTGTTCATCGAGCCGACCGAGGAGCAGGTCGCCGCGGCCGTCAGGCTCGGCGCGCCGGTCGTGGAGTTTCATACCGGCCGCTACGCCCATGCCGAGGGCGACGGACGTGCGACCGAATTGAAGCGCATCGCCGACTGCGCTGCGCTGGCGGTCAAGAACGGGATCGAGCCGCACGCCGGCCACGGCCTCACCTTCGACAATGTCGTTCCCGTCGCCGCGATTCCCCAGCTCGCCGAGCTCAACATCGGCCATTTCCTCGTCGGGGAGGCGATCTTCACCGGCCTCGACGCTAGCGTCCGCCGAATGCGCGAGTTGATGGACGAGGCGCGATGATCAAAGCCCACATTTCGTCATTCCCGCGAAAGCGGGAATCCCGCTTCTTCTATTACAAATCGAGCGGGACCCCGGATCAAGTCGGGAGCGTTACACTTTACCACCCCACATGCCAAGGGTAGTGTCGGAGGTGCGCCGTGAACGCGTGCGCTCTCTGGGATGCTTTTGTCGATGCCGTTGTTCCCGAAGGCGGCTGTGTAGTGGTCCTGTCGGAAGTCTATTTCGACGAGAGCGGCACCCATGACGGTTCGCCCATGATGACGATG
>DATENV010000105.1:0-5871 GCA_035274805.1 Sphingomicrobium sp.
AGATCCGCACCTGGAATGAGGACGAGGAGCCGCTGAAGCTGGTTGCCGGCTTCCTGCGCGAGCGCGGCGTCGCTGGCGCGCCGGTCGGCTTCGAGGAGACCGACCGCTACTTCGTCCTCGACCGACTGAAGCAGAAGCTGCCGCAGCTTCGCGCGGTGACCGCCAATCCGGTGGTCCGCGGCTGCCGGATGATCAAGACCGCCCCCGAACTCGCGCTGATGCAGGCGGCGGCCGACATCACGATCGCATCGCTGCGCTATGCCGGCCAGCGGACGCGCGAAGGCATGACCCCCGCGGACATCGACGCGATGATCGCCGCGGCGCACAAAAGATTGGGCGGGTCCTATGACGGCGGGCTGGTGCTTCTGGGCGAAGCTTCGGCTTATCCGCACGGCAGCCACAAGCCGCAACTGGTCAAGCGCGGCGAGGTCGTGCTGCTGGACGTCGGCTGCTCGGTCCACGGCTACCAGTCCGATATTTCGCGCAGCTTCATCTTCGGCGCCAACCCGAGCGCGGAGCAGCGCAAGGTGGCGGCGCAGGTGCGACGCGGACAGGACATTGCGATGGCCAGCGCCAAGGTCGGCGCGCCGGCGGGAAGCGTCGATGACGCGGTCCGCCGCGCCTACGAAAGTTGGGGCTACGGCCCGGGCTACAAATTGCCCGGTACCCCGCACCGGACGGGGCACGGGATCGGGATGGAAGGCCACGAGCCCGTCAACCTCGTCCACGGCGAAGCGACGCCGCTGGCGCCCGGCATGTGCTTTTCCAACGAGCCGGGGATCTATTTGCCAGGCAAGTTCGGCATCCGCTACGAGGATTGCTTCCACATGACGACGGGCGGGCCGAAATATTTCACCGTGCCGCCGGCCTCGATCGAGCAGCCCTGGACCTAGAAGTGATCGTGGATCTTGCCCTCGCGCTTGACGTGCGCCGGCGCGGGTAACGGCTCGATATCCGCGGGCTCCGGTTCGTCGAGGTCGCCCTCCCAGCGCGCGACCACGCTCGAGGCGACGGCGTTGCCCACCACGTTCGTCGCCGAGCGGCCCATGTCGAGGAAATGGTCGACGGCGAGGATCAGGAGCAGCCCCGCCTCCGGGATCCGGAACATCGACATGGTGGCGGCGATGACCACCAGGCTGGCGCGCGGGACCCCGGCCATGCCCTTCGAGGTAATCATCAGCACCAGCAGCATGGTGATTTCCTGGCCGATGCTGAGGTCGATGCCATAGGCCTGCGCGATGAAGATCGTCGCGAAGGTCATGTACATCATCGAGCCGTCGAGGTTGAACGAATAGCCCAGCGGCAGGACGAAGCTCGCGATCCTGGGCGGCACGCCGAACCGGTCGAGTGCCTCGAGCGTCCGCGGGTAGGCCGCCTCGCTTGACGCGGTCGAGAAGGCGAGCACGACCGGATCGCGGATGTAGCGCACGAGGTGCCGCGTCCGCGCTCCGACAATCACGAAGGCGGCGCCGATCAGGAGCGCCCACAGGAGCGCGAGACCGAGATAGAAGCTGCCGACGAACTTCCCGAGCGTCGCGATGATCTGCGGCCCGCGTTCGGCGAGCGCGCTGGCGACCGCGGTGAACACGGCGAACGGCGCAAAGCGCATCACGTAGTCGGTGACCTGGAGCATCACGCGCACCAGCGATTCGACGCCGCGGACGATCGGCTTGCCGCGCTCGCCGACCGCGGTGAGGGCAACGCCGAAGAAAATCGAGAAAATGACGATAGGCAGGATCTCGTTCTTGCTCATCGCTTCGAAGATCGACTGCGGCACCAGATGTGAGACGAAATCGTGCAGGTTGAACGCTGCCGTCTCGACGCCGCTTGCAGCGGTCGCCGGCGGAATCGGCAAGTTGAGCCCGACGCCCGGCTGGAGCACGCTGACGAGGATCAGGCCGAGCGTCAGCGAGACCAGGCTGGCAAGGATGAACCAGCCGAGCGAGCGGATACCCACGCGGCCAAGCGCGGCAACGTCGCCCATGTGCGCGATCCCGGCGACCAGGGTCGAGAAGACGAGGGGTGCGATGATCATCTTGATCAGCCGCAGGAACAGCGCGGTGACGATGCTGAGATAGTCGGCGATCGATTTCAGCCGCTCCGCGCTGGCGGGAGTCCCGTCATCGATCGCGGCGTTGATCGCCCAGCCGGCGATGACGCCCAGCACGAGCGCTATCAGGATGAAGCGGGTCAGTTTTTTGGCCATGTGGCTCCCCTCAGGCGCAGACCCAAGCGTTTGCGGCGGAGCGCGTCAAGCGCTTCACAGCAGCGGGGGTGATGGCTAGGGCGCTGCCAATGGCGGATAATCCTGCACCCTTGGGCGTGCTCGAGTTCGGGCGAGCGATCCTTCACGACGAGGCACGCGCGCTCGACGCGCTCGCCGACAGCTTGGGCGAACCGTTCGAGCGGGCGGTGGCGCTGATCTGCGCGTGCGACGGCAAGCTGATCGTCAGCGGGCTTGGCAAGTCCGGCCACGTCGCGCGGAAGATTGCGGCGACATTCGCTTCGACCGGCACCACCGCTGTCTTCCTCCATCTTGCCGAGGCCATGCATGGCGATCTCGGCATGGCCGCGCGCGGCGACATCGCCATCCTGATCTCGCAAAGCGGCGAGACCGCCGAACTCGAGCCGGTGATCGACCATTTCCAGCGCGCGCACATTCCGATCATCGCGATCACCGGGCATGCCGGCACCATGCTCGCGGATGCGGGGACTGCGACCTTGCTGCTGCCGCATTGGCCAGAGGTCGGCCCGGAGTCGGTGGCGCCGACCACCTCGACGACCATGACCCTGGCGTTGGGTGATGCGCTGGCGATGACCGTGATGCGCCAGAAGGGCGTCACCCGGACCGATTTCGGCTGGCTGCACCCGGGGGGCTCGCTCGGGTCGCGGCTGCGGCCGGTTCGCCGCCTGATGCACCGCGGAAAATCACTGCCGCTGACGCGCGCGGATAGCTCGATGCACGACACGGTCGTCGAAATGTCGGCCAAGCGGCTCGGCGTGATCGGCGTCACCGATGAGCATGGCTATCTGGTCGGCGTGATCACCGACGGCGACCTTCGCCGCAACATCGAGCGGGGGCTCGATCACACTGCCGCGGAGTTCATGACGAGCGATCCGAAGACGATCGCGCCCGACGACCTGATCGACGATGCGCTGCCGTTGTTCGACGAATATAAGATCACCGCTTTGTTCGTTGTCGACGACGACGGCACGGGCAAGAAGCCGGTCGGCGTCCTGCACATTCACGATTGCCCCGCCGCCCGATGAATGCAGTGATCCTGGTCCCGGCGCGATATCAATCGTCGCGCTATCCGGGAAAGCCGTTGGCGACGATCAAGGGCGCGGCAGGCGCGACGAAGCCGCTCATCCAGCGCAGCGTCGAAGCCGCGCGCCGAGTGCCTCGTGTCTCCGCCGTCTTCGTGACGACCGATGACGAGCGGATCGCCGACGCCTGTGCGACGTTCGGCGTTGGCGTCATCATGACCTCGCCCGAATGCCGCAACGGCACCGAGCGCTGCGCCGAGGCGCTGGCTTCGCTGCACGGTCCCGACATTGTAATCAACTTCCAGGGTGATGCCTTGCTGACCCCGCCGGGGTTCGTCGAGGCGCTGATCGCGCGAATGGAGGAGGATCGCGACGCGCTGGTCGCAACGCCGGCACTACGCCTGCGGAGCAGCGAGGTGCGCGCGCTGCTGGCCGAGGAGGCGGCGGGCCGCGTCGGCGGCACCTCGGTGGTGTCCGACGACCAGGGCCACGCGCTCTATTTCTCGAAGCGGCTAATCCCGCATCTTCCGGCCGGCGCGCTCGACGATCCGATATCACCGGTGCGATTGCATGTCGGCGTTTACGCCTACCGCCCCCAAGCGCTCGAGCGCTATGCCGCGACCCCGGTGAGCGAGCTTGAAGCGCTCGAAGGGCTCGAACAACTGCGCTTCCTCGCCGCCGGGATGCCTATCGCCGTCGTCGACGTCGCAATGCCGCCGTTCGCGCTGCGTGAGCTCAATAATCCCGAGGACCTGGAGCCGATCGAGCAGGCGCTGGCGGAGGCGGGCCTCGAGTGACTTCTCTCGACCGGCTCGATCCGAAATATCGACTGATCCTGTGCGACGTGTGGGGCGTCGTCCATGACGGCGTCACCCTGTATCGGGGGGCACGCGAGCGGCTCCAGCAATGGCGCGGCGAGGGACGCTGCGTGATCCTGATCACCAACGCTCCGCGTCCCGCGGAGGCGGTCGAGCGGCAACTCGCCCGGCTTGGATTGCCGCGGGACGCCTATGATTTCGTCGCCACCAGCGGCGAAGCGGGGATCGAGGCGCTGAGCGCGTTAGGGCGGCCGGTCGGCTTCGTCGGTACCGCCGGCGATCGCGTGATCCTCGAGGAGCGCGGCGTGCGCATCGCGGACGGCGAAGACTTCACCGACCTCGCTTGCACGGGGCTGGCTGAAGACCGTCCGGATCCGCGAGATTATCGCTCCGAACTCGAGCGCTGGGCGGCGCGCGATGTCCACATGCACTGTCTCAACCCTGACCGCGTGGTGGTCCGCGGCGGCGTGCCCGAGGCGTGCGCCGGCGCGATCGCCGACCTTTATCAGGAAATCGGCGGCCGCGTGACCTGGTATGGCAAACCGCATGAGGCGATCTACCGCCACGCGATTCACCGCGCCGGCGATCCGCCCCGTGACGAGGTGCTCGCGGTCGGCGACGGCCTGCAGACCGATATCCTGGGCGCAGCGCGCATGGGCTTCGACGCCATCTTCGTCACCGGTGGAATCCACGCCGGCGAGCCGTTCCCCGCGAACTTCGCGGCCGAGAATGACCTGGGCGACTGGCGCCCGGTGGCGGTTGTCGGTTCGCTCGCCTAGAAGCGCCGCATGAATTTATGCGGCCGCGAAGTCGGGCTCGATCAGCCCCTGTTCCTCATCGCCGGGCCATGCGTGGTCGAGAGCGAAGACCTGCAATTGCGGACTGCCGAGCGGCTGAAAGATATTAGCGCCCGTCTCGGCATCCACTTCATTTTCAAATCGAGCTTCGACAAGGCCAATCGCTCGTCGGACAAAAGCTACCGCGGTCCAGGAATCGAGGAGGGGCTGCGGATCCTCGAAACGGTCAGGGATTCGCTCGGCGTGCCGATACTGACCGACGTCCACGATATTGCGCAGATCGCCCCGGCGGCCAAAGTCGTCGACGTGCTCCAGACGCCGGCTTTCCTCGCGCGGCAGACCGATTTCATCCACGCCGTCGCGGCGTCCGGCAAACCGGTCAACATCAAGAAGGCGCAGTTCATGGCGCCGCAGGACATGCGGAACGTGGTCGACAAGGCGCGCGGTGCGGCACAGGCGGCCGGTGTCACTCAGGACACGATCATGGTCTGCGAGCGTGGCGCCTCGTTCGGCTACAATAATTTGGTCAGCGACATGCGCAGCCTGGCGATCATGCGCGAGACCGGCTGCCCGGTGGTGTTCGACGCTACGCACAGCGTCCAGCTGCCCGGAGGGCAGGGGACAAGCTCTGGAGGACAGCGCGAGTTCGTGCCCGTGCTGGCGCGCGCGGCCGTCGCGACCGGCATCGCCGGACTATTCATGGAGACCCATCCCGATCCGGGGACAGCCAAATCCGACGGGCCGAATGCCTGGCCGCTCGACCGCATGGAGAGCCTGCTCACGACCCTGGTCGAGCTCGACCGGCTGGTGAAGGAGCGCGGATTCGAGGAAGCCGCGCCCTAGGCCACCTTCGGCCGCACGCGGCGATGCTCGGCGCGCAATTGCAACAGTAGTGCGGCGGTGTTGACGACATTGGCCAGCACCAGCGCAACCGCGGCGCCGACCACGTCCCAGCGCCAGGACAAGGGCGCGATGGTGAGGAAGAACAT
>DATENV010000106.1:0-2025 GCA_035274805.1 Sphingomicrobium sp.
CGCCAGCAAGCATGCCCTGCCGGTCGCGGTCAATCTGTTGAATCGGAATTTCGCGGCCGAGGCGCCCGATCAGGTCTGGCTGGCGGACATCACCTACATCCCGACCGGCGAGGGCTGGCTCTACCTGGCCGTGATCCTCGACCTGTTCACCCGGAAAGTGGTCGGTTGGGCGATGCGCGAGCACATGCGTGCCGAACTCACCATGGCCGCCCTGACCATGGCGATCCAGCGGCGCCGCCCCGCACCGGGTCTCATCCATCATTCGGACCGCGGCAGTACGCCGCCGGCGATTACCGCAAGATCCTGCAGACTGCCGCCATCACCCAATCGATGAGCCGCAAGGCAAACTGCTGGGACCTGGGACAATGCGCCGATGGAGAGCTTCTTCGGCACCCTGAAAACCGAGTTCGTCCACCGGTGCGACTATCCCGACCGCGATGCCGCGCGGCGTGATCTGTTCGCCTACATCGAAGGCTATTACAATCGGCAACGGATCCACTCCGCTGAACCGCGCCGGGATTTCCGGAGGCTCCAACTCTTGAGAGGATGGAGCCATGACGAAGCGAGTTCCCCCGTATTCTCCTGAGGTCCGCGCCCGCGCGGTTCGGATGGTGCTGGACCACCAAGGCGAGCACGTCTCGCAATGGGCGGCGATCCGCTCGATTGCCGAGAAGATCGGCTGCTCGGGCGAGACGCTGCGTCACTGGGTGCGGCAGGCCGAGCGCGACCAGGGCGTGCGGCCTGGTCCAACGACAGACGAGCGCGAGCGCATCAAGGCGCTCGAGCGGGAGAACCGGGAGCTGCGGCAAGCGAACGAGATTCTGCGGAAGGCGTCAGCTTATTTTGCGCAGGCGGAGCTCGACCGCCGGTTCAAGCCATGATCGCCTTTATCGACGAGCACCGTGCCACCCACGGGGTCGAGCCGATCTGCCGCGTTCTGCCGATCGCCCCGTCGACATATCACGCCCACACCGCCCGGCGCGCCAATCCCGCGAAGCTGCCAGCACGAGCCCGGCGCGATATCACCCTGAGGACCGAAATCTGGCGCGTGTACGAGGAGAATTTCCGCGTCTATGGGGTCCGGAAGGTCTGGCGGCAGCTTCTCCGAGAAGGGATCGCGGTCGCGCGCTGCACCGTGGCGCGCCTGATGCGGGCGATGGGCCTGCAGGGCGTCGTGCGGGGCAAGAGGGTGCGGACCACGATCAGCAATGCGGCAGCCCCCTGTCCGCTCGATCGCGTCAATCGGCAGTTCAAAGCGCCGCGTCCGAACGTCCTGTGGGTGTCCGACTTTACTTACGTCGCGACCTGGGCCGGTTTCGTCTATGTCGCCTTCGTGATCGACGTCTTTGCGCGGCGCATCGTCGGCTGGCGTGTCTCGCGCACGGCTCACGCCGGCTTTGTGCTGGACGCGCTGGAGCAAGCCCTGCATGAGCGCCGGCCCGTCCGGGGCGGCGGCCTCGTCCATCACAGTGACCGCGGAGTACAGTACCTCTCGATCAAATATACCGAGCGGCTTGCCGAAGCGGGCATCGAGCCGTCGGTCGGCAGCGTCGGCGACAGCTACGACAATGCTCTCGCCGAGACGGTCATCGGCTTGTTCAAGACTGAAGTGATCCGCCGGCGCGGCCCCTGGCGCAGCTTCGAAGCGGTCGAGTTCGCCACCTTCGAATGGGTCGATTGGTTCAACAAACGCCGCCTCCTCGGGCCGATTGGGAACATCCCTCCCGCCGAAGCCGAGGCCACCTACTATACCCAGCTTGCGATGACCGACATCGCCGCGTAGGACTCAAACAAAATTGCCTCCGGGAAACCCGGCGCGGTTCAGCCGAAAAAGGCGAAGGCGGCGTTATGTCCGTCCAGAAAGGCCTCGGTCCGCTCGGCCGTGTAGGCCTTGACGAAGCCGGCATCCGAGTGCGGCAGGTCGAGGCAGAAGAAGTGGATCTTCTGCCGCACACCGCCGATCACCGCGACCGCTTCGCCGAAATCGGCCTGGGCATGACCGGGCGGATGGGCCAGCGGCACGAA
>DATENV010000107.1:0-2169 GCA_035274805.1 Sphingomicrobium sp.
CGCGCACGCGAGGCTTGCCGCGACGAGCAAGGCGCCCCAGCTGCGCACGAAGAACCGGCGCACGGCGTCGCGCAGCGCATCCCGCCAGTGCGGCGCCAGCTCACGCTTGGGCGCGCGCGTCGCTACCGTTGCCATGTCCCACCCTCACAAACTCGCGCGTAAAATCTCCCACGCGGACTCCGCGGTCAAGCGAGACGTGGCGTCGTTGCGACGAACGGGTTAGTTGCCGCGCATATGGACCGCGCGGACGTGATCATCTTCGGCGGCGGCTTGGTCGGCCTCGCGCTCGCCGCCGCGCTCGATTCGAGCGGCCTCTCGGGAATCGTCGTCGACCCTGCCGATCCGTCGCCGCGAGGAGACGCATCGTTCGACGGCCGCACCAGCGCGGTTTCGTCGAGCTCGATGCGCATGCTCGAGACCATTGGCGTTGCCGATCACCTGGCCGAGCGCGGTTGCCCGATCTGGCGGATCGCGGTCGCCGACGGGCTGAAGCCGGGCGGTCTCCACTTCGACCCCGACGACAACGAGCCCCTCGGGTTCATGCATGAGAACCGGCATTTGCGCGCCGCGCTTCATGCGCGCGCCGAGGCGGGGAAGCACAGCTGGCTGCTGTGGAAGTCGCGCGTGACGAGCGTCGATCGCGGCGAGCATGGCGTGGTCGTATCGCTCGACGACGGCCGCAAGCTGAGCGCGCCGCTGCTGGTCGCTGCCGACGGCCGCAACTCGGCGACGCGGGAGGCCGCCGGGATCCGCGTTGCGCGGTGGAAATACGATCACCAGGCGATCGTCTCGGTGCTTAGCCACGAACAGCCGCACGAGCACGTCGCCTACGAGATCTTCTATCCGGCCGGGCCGTTCGCCTTGCTGCCGATGAACGACGACGCTGACCGGCATCGGTCGGCGATCGTCTGGTCGGTGCCCAATGAGGATGCCGCGGGCTGGCTCTCGCTCAGCGACAGCGATTTTGCCGCCGAAGCCGAGGCCGCGATGGGCGGCTTTCTCGGCAAGGTCGAGATGCTGGCGCCGCGTTCCTCGTTCCCGCTCGGCTTCCACCACGCGGCCCGCATCACCGCGACGCGGCTCGCGCTCGCCGGCGACGCGGCGCATGCGATCCATCCGATCGCCGGACAGGGCCTCAACCTCGGCTTCCGCGACGTCGCCGCGCTTGCCGAAGTGCTGGTCGAAGGCGCGCGCCTCGGGCTTGACCTCGGCGACCAGCAGCTGCTGACGCGCTATCAGCGCTGGCGTTCGCTCGACGCGCTGTCGGTCGCCTTCGCCACCGACAGCCTGACGCGGATCTATGGCGTCCGTGGCGCGACCGCCTCCGCCATCCGCCGCTTCGGCATGGGGCTGATCGGCCGCATCTCGCCGCTCCGCAAGCGGCTGATGAGCGAAGCTCGCGGCACTAGCGGCGACCTGCCGCTGCTGCTCCGGGGGCTGCCGATCTGATTACTGGAGCGTCGGCTCGACCTCGATCCCGCCGGTCACCGCCATGCGCTGGAACTGCATCAGCTGGACGAGCAGGTCGGCGCGCGCGTCCAGGGTTGCCTGTTCGAGCAACGCCTGCTTGGCGCCAATATCGAAGGGAGCGACCTGCGCGATCGCATTAACCAGCATCTCGTCGTCGAGCCGGGCGACCGCCGCCCAGTCGACCGCCAGGCCGAGCGCATCCCCAAGCCGGCGCGCCTCGCGCTCGACTTCGGCGCGCTGGATCAGCGGCAACGGCGATGGGTCGCCGTCGTCGAACGCCTCGATGTCCACCTCGGCGCAGCGGTAGATCGCGTCGACGTCCACTTCGCGGACCAGCCGGAACCGGTGCGAGCCGAGCAGCACGATGTTGAACCGGCCGTCTTCCAGCTCCTCGACCCCGACCAGCTCGCCGACGCAGCCGACGGCAAACAGCGGCGCCTGGTTATCGTCGTCGAGGCGCTGCGGCTGGATCATCGCGATCTGCCCGCCGCCGTCGATCGCGTCGCGCACCATGTCCCGATAGCGCGGCTCGAAGATGTGGAGGGGAAGCTGGGACCGCGGGAACAGGATCGCCCCGGGAAGCGGGAAAATCGGGATGGTGACCGATCGGCTCACGTGAACAGCAGCGCCGACAGCCGCCGCCGCTGGGCGCTTGACCAGGGATCTTCGAGCCCCTGTGCCTCGAGCAGCTGGAGGAAA
>DATENV010000108.1:0-15947 GCA_035274805.1 Sphingomicrobium sp.
CTCGGTTACAATGAGGCCGAGATCAAGAAGATCGCCTCCGACTGGAAGACCCAGGTGCCGTCCGTCAATCCGGATACGGGCGAACCGGCGACCCGCAAGGCGCTGGCGTCGGACAATTTCCCATCGCCCTTTGCCAACGAGGTCGCCGCGCGCGCCGCCAACAACAATGCCTTGCCGCCGGACCTGTCGCTGATCGCCAAGGCGCGAGAGGGCGGCGCTGCCTATATCTATTCGCTGCTGACCGGTTACCGGAACCTGACCCCGGCCGAACTTCGCAAATATCCCGACGCGAAGACGCCGCCGGGACTTCACTACAATCCCTATTTCGCGAACCTCAACATCGCGATGCCGCCCCCGCTGACCAGCAACGGCCAGGTCACCTATGCGCCGGGCAACCCGCCGCCAACCGTCGACCAGATGGCGAAGGACGTTTCGGCGTTCCTGGTGTGGACGGCGGAGCCGAGCCTCGAGAGACGCCATGCTGCCGGGATTGCGGTGGTGCTGTTCCTGCTCGTCGCCAGTGTCCTCGGTTACTTCGCCTATCGCCAGCTTTGGTACGAAGCGAAGCGCAGCGTCCGCGTGACGGGGGTTCTCGATCCCGCGAACCAGGCGAAGGTGCGCCGCGCCAAGGCAAAGCAGGGAGTCGCGGGGTAGCCCTCGGCTGCTGCTCGCGGCCGCTATTAACGGAAATTCAGCCGCCATTCACTTGTCGGGGCGTCAACGGTGACCGTTCCTCCGGTGTAATGGAGACTCGGATATGCGCGTTCCCCAACTTCGCCTCGCGGCGCTGGCGCTAACCAGCGCGATTGCGCTCAGCGGCTGCGCTTATGGCATGTACGACGACGGCTATGGTTACGGCGGCTACGGGCCATACAGCGGCAGCGGCGTGTCGATCGGCATCGGCTATGGCAGTGGATATGGCGGCTACGGCTATGGCAGCGGATACGGCGGCTATGGTTACGGCCGTTATGGCTACGGCTATCCCTATGGGGGATATTACGGCGGCTACGACCCGTTCGGCTGGTACGGCGATTATTATTATCCGGGCACCGGCATCTACGTTTACGACCGGTATCGACGGCGGCGCACCTGGACCGACCAACAGCGCCGCTATTGGCAGGATCGCCGTAACCGCTGGCAAAGCCAGCACGGCACGACCACGACAACCGGGACGAATGAAAACTGGAGCCGGTGGGATCATTCTCGCCAGCGGGATTCGAGTGCCCGCTCGACATCGCGCGCCAGCAGGGACTGGAACCGCGTCAGCTCGCGGCGCCAATCGTCGGAACCGGTCCGCAGCGAGCGGTCGCACAGCTCCGCCGAGGACCGGTCAAGTCAGCACCAGTCCCGTGAGCATGCCCACGAGCGACCGAACTAAGCGTCCGATTCCGTCGCTGGCCGGCGGCGAATCAGCACGATCGATTTGAAGGTCATGACGACGTCGCCATCCTGGTTGGTGACGATCGTCTCGGTGCGGAACGAACCCATCTCCGGGCGGCTCCGCGACGGCGTCTTTTCGATGATACGCCCCCGCACGTGGAGCGTGTCGCCGGGATAAACCGGCTTCTTCCAGCGCAGCTCGTCGATCCCGGGTGACCCGAGGCCCGCCTGTTTCTGCCCGACCACGCGGCGGGCGATGACGGCCATCGTCATCGCCGCCGTGTGCCAGCCACTTGCCGACAGCCGCCCGAAATGCGTCTTCGCCGCTTCCTCATCGGAGAGATGAAAGGGCTGAGGGTCGTATTTCCGCGCAAACTCGAGGACCTCTTCGCGCGTGACGTCATAGGTACCGAACTCGGTCTCGGCGCCGATCACGAGGTCTTCAAAATAGATCATGGAACAGGCGCATAGCGGCGCGTCGTGCATGACGCTACGCTGGTGGGGTGGCGACGCATTCTCCCATCGGCAGCAGGTGGCATCCGCGCCTGATCGAAGCGGCGATGGCTCTCAACGAGAACCGGCTGGATGTCGCCGAGCGCATATTGAAGCCATACCTCAAGGACGATCCGTTCGACGCGGCGGCCATCCGGATGCTCGCCGAGCTCGCGGCCCGCATCGGCCGGTGGCGCGATGCCGAGAACCTGCTCCGCCGTGCCGTCGAGTTGGCACCAGGATGGACCGCCGCGAAGGCCAATCTCGCGCTCGCTCTCGGCCGCATGGGGCGCCCGGCCGAAGCCATCGAGCTGCTGGACGAAATCTTTGCCGAAGAGCCCGAAGAGCTCAGTCACTGGAACCTCAAGGCCGCGACGCTCGGCCGTCTCGGCGACTTCGAGCAGGCGATTCAACTTTACGAGGGCGTCCTCGAACGCAGCCCGAAGCAGCCGCGCTTGTGGCTGAGCTATGGGCATATGCTCAAGACCGTCGGGCGACAGGCGGAAGGGATTGCCGCGTATCGAAAGGCGATCGAGCTCAAGCCGACGCTGGGCGAAGCCTGGTGGAGCCTGGCCAATCTCAAGACGGTAAAATTCGCCGAAGCCGACCTTTCGGCGATGCAGCAGGCGCTGCGCCACCCCGCGCTCAATGACGAGGACCGCTTTCACCTCGACTTCGCGCTCGGCAAGGCAATGCACGATGTTGCGCGCAGCGACCAGGCCTTCGAGCATTATTCGAGGGCCAATGCCCTGAGGCTCAAGAGCCAGCCCTATCGCCCGGGTGAGATCACGAAAACCGTCGACCGGTGCATCGCCGCGTTCACTCGGCAGGCGCTTTCGGAGAGAAGCGGCGGACACGACGCGGCGGACCCGATTTTCATCGTCGGCATGCCGCGTGCCGGTTCGACCCTGGTCGAGCAAATCCTGTCGTCGCACAGCCTGGTCGAAGGCACGTCGGAGCTGCCGGATATCCCGATGCTGGCACGCAAGGCCGGCGCCTACCCGAAAGCCATTCTCGAGGCCTCGGCCGACGATCGCCATGCGCTCGGCGCCGAATATCTCAGGCGGGCCGGCGTTCAACGGCGCACCGACCGTCCTTTCTTTATCGACAAGCTGCCGAACAACTGGCTGTTCGTGCCGTTCATCCACCTGATTTTGCCCAAGGCGAAGATCATCGACGCGCGGCGCCATCCGCTCGGTTGCTGCCTTTCAAATTTCCGCCAGCATTTCGCGCGCGGGCAGCCGTTCACCTACGATCTGGAGCATGTCGGCCGCTATTACGCCGACTATGTCCGGCTGATGGCGCATGTGGACGAGGTGCTTCCGCGTCGCCTTCACCGCGTCATCTACGAGCGCATGGTCGATGACACGGAGGGCGAGGTGCGGCGGCTGCTCGACCATTGCGGTCTGGAGTTCGAGCCGTCGGTCCTCGAGTTTTATAAGACCGACCGGGCGGTCCGCACCGCAAGCTCCGAGCAGGTGCGCCGTCCCATTTATCGCGACGCGACCGAAGAGTGGCGCGCCTACGAGCCACACCTGGAACCGCTAAAACAAGCACTGGGTCCCGTGCTCGACGCCTATCCCGACGCGCCTGCGTCCTTCCCGCAACGGTAGCGAAACAAATGCTTGGGCTGGGCGGCCGCTTTATTGACAAGAATGACAGTGTCTGTCGCAATGCGGACACAAGCGAATGAGGCATTCAAATGACCAAATTGCGCGCGCTGACCTTCGGTCTTCTCGCATCGACTGCCTTGGCGACGCCCGCCTTCGCGCAGGATGCTCAACCCCAGACGACCGGGCAATCGCCAGCTCCTGGAACGAACGCGACAGACGTGACTGCTCCGCCGCCGCGCGTCCAGCAAGCGCAGGACGGCAACGTGCCGGACCAGACCGAGATCATCATCACCGCGACCAAGCGCGAGGAGAACCTCCAAAACGTGCCGATCAGCGTCCAGGCCCTGGGTACGCGCCGGCTCGATCAGCTCAACATCTCGAACTTCGAGGACTACACCAAGCAGTTGCCGTCGGTGACCTTCCTGACCTCGCAGCCCGGCTCAACCACGGTGTACATGCGCGGCATTTCGGCGGCCGGTAGCGGCGCGGAGGGCAATCACTCTGGACCGTTGCCGCAAGTTGGCACCTATCTCGACGAGCAACCGGTCACGACGATTGGCGGCACGCTCGACGTCCACATCTACGACATCGCCCGGATCGAGAGCCTCTCCGGTCCGCAAGGCACGCTCTACGGCGCATCGAGCGAAGCCGGCACCATCCGCATCATCACCAACAAGCCCGAACTAGGGGTGACCAGCGGGCGCATCGACGCCCAGCTCAATCACGTTAGTCATGGCGGTGTCGGGGGATCGCTCGAAGGCATGTTCAACGTGCCGATCGCCGAGCGCATCGCGTTCCGCGGGGTCGCATTCTACCAGCGCGACGCCGGCTACATCGACAATATCTTCGGATCGCGGACCTATTACGCGTTCGACGAGGATGTCGCGGACCTTACGGTGACGAACGCCGGGCTCGAAAAGAAGAATTTCAACGACCTCGAAGTGTGGGGCGGCCGCGCAGCGCTCAAGGTCGACCTCAACGACAATTGGACCGCAACGCCGACCTTCATGTACCAAAAGACGAAGGCCAACGGGGTCTTCTACTACGATCCACAACTCGGCGATTTGAACATCGACCGGTTCCGCAAGGAGCCGAGCAGGGACCGTTTCTGGCAGGCGGCGCTGACGGTTGAAGGCAAGATCCACAACTTCGACGTGACCTACGCCGCGTCGTACATGGATCGCCCGACGTTCGGGATCAGCGATTACACCGATTATGCCGACGCCTATGACAGGCTCTATGCGGATTATTACGACGGAATTTACGGCCGGGGCCTCGCATATTTCAATTATCTCGATGCCAACGGCAACCGGACGATCAGTCCGCAGCAATATATTATCGGGACGAACCATTTCAGGAAGCTCAGCCAGGAGCTGCGCATCGCTTCGCCGGCCGACAGGCCGTTCCGGGTCATCGCCGGCGCTTTCTACCAGCGCCAGACCAACTTCATCCACCAGGACTATCGCGTCGACGGGCTCGCGCCGGACCTGTCAGTCAATGGTTTCCCGGGGACGCTTTGGCTGACGCAACAAAAGCGCGTTGACCGCGACTATGCTTTGTTCGGCGAGGCGAGCTGGGACATCGTCCCGCAAGTCACCCTAACGGCCGGCGGGCGCCTGTTCAGGTACGACAACAGCCTCATCGGCTTCTTCGGTTTCGGCCGAAATCCGGCATTCTTCCAGGGGGCCGACGACAATCCGCCGCCCAACCCCGCCAACAGCTCACGCACCGGCGTTGCCGCCTGCTTCACTGCAAGCGGCGACACGCTGCGCAACTCCCAGTTGAACGGGACGGACCTCACTCTTCTTCCGGCCGTGGTGTCCGGGAGCCCGTGCACGAACCTCGCGGACTTCGAGAATGGCAAGCTCGTGCCGAAGCGCGCCAAGGGGCACGGATTTACGCACCGGCTGAACGCACAATGGAAACCGCGGGAAAACCTGATGTTCTATGCGACATGGTCGCGCGGGTTCAGGCCGGGCGGCATCAACCGACGCGCCGATGTCCCGCCGTACGATCCGGATTATCTCACCAATTATGAGATTGGCTGGAAGACAACCTTCGGCCCGGTGCGCTGGAATGGCGCCATTTATCACGAAGTCTGGAAGAAGTTTCAGTTCGCCTTCCTCGGCGCGAACAGCTTCACCGAGATCCACAACGGAAATGATGCGCGCGTCAACGGCATCGAGACCGACATCAATTACGTCCGCGGCGGTTGGACGGTAAATGCCGCCGCGGCCTACACCGACGCCAAGACGAAGGGGAATATTTGCAACGATGGAGCCGACCCCGATCCCGACTGCGGCGGCGAGGATGACTTCGTCTCCGCGCCGAGCGGAACGCGGCTACCGGTGACTCCAAAATTCAAGGGTTCCTTCACCACCCGCTACTCCTGGCCGGCCTGGGCGGACGTGAAAGCCCACGTCCAGGGATCGGTGAGCTATCAAAGCTCAGCGCCGTCATCGATCCGCACCCTGATTTCGTTGGTCGGCACTGGCGAACTGGTGAATCCGAACGTGTTTCAGGGCCGGTTGCGCTCGGCAACTCTCGTCGACCTGTTCGCCGGGCTCGACTTCCCGCGCTGGAATGTCGAGCTGTTCGCGACGAACGTGTTCGACAAGCGCAACGACCTCAGCCGCTTCACGGCCTGCGGAAGCTGCACGCGTGCACTGGTCGTGCCGGGGCGGCCGAGGACGATTGGCGTTCGGGCGGGGATGAAGTTCTAGCCCACGCAACGCGCGGTGCCTTGCGCCGTTGATCGAACCATGGCTGAGCCTTCGCGTCCGCGCTCTCTGCAATGGCGGTTCATTGCCGCGATCGTGACGCTCGCGGTCATTTGGCTCGCCATGCTCCTGTCAGGCGGCGGCTGGCTCGACCGTGCAATCTACGAACGCCTTTATGCCGGCCGCAGCCCGGCACTGGTTCTCGTCGCGCGGTTCTTCACCGCGCTCGGCGAGCCGACGGTGCTGATCAGCGCAACCGTCGCCGCCGCGCTGTGGCTTTGGTACGCAGGCCATCGTCACCTGCCATTCGTCCTCATTGCGATCACGATGATTGGCCGCGGCCTGAGCGAGGTGCAAAAATACTGGATCGCGCGGGTGCGCCCGGATCTCGAGGCCCACCTCGTCGTCGTGAAGACGTCGTCCTTCCCGAGCGGGCACGCGAGCAGCGCGATGATCTTCTATCTGGCGATGGCCTTGGCGCTTACCGCGGGCACGCGCTGGAATCGCGCGGCTGCGGCGGGCGCGCTGCTGCTGGCGCTGTTGGTGGGTATTAGCCGCGTGATGCTCGGCGTTCATTGGCCGAGCGACGTCATTGGCGGCTGGGCGTTCGGCATGCTGTGGGTGCTTCTCACGCTCCGGCTCGCGGGCCGTCTCATTCGGGCGTAAGACGGCAGGAGGAGAGGGAGGTGCCAATGAACCGTCCGTTCACCTGGATCGCGTCGGCCATCTTTGGGCTGATGGCGCTTGCTCACGTCTATCGGCTGGTCAGCCCGTTCGAGGTGACGATTGGTCCTTGTCATCTGCCCCAATGGGCCAGCGCGGTCGCCGCCGTGATTACGGCGGGGCTGAGCTGGATGTTGTGCCGTGAGGCGCGCGGAACGCGCGGCCCCTAGACGTTGAAGCGGAACAGCATCACGTCGCCATCCTGGACGACGTAATCCTTGCCTTCGGAGCGGAGCTTGCCGGCGTCGCGCGCGCCGGCCTCGCCGCCGAAATTGATGAAGTCGGGGTAGGCAATGGTCTCGGCGCGAATGAAGCCGCGCTCGAAGTCGGTGTGGATCTCGCCCGCGGCTTCGGGTGCCTTCGCTCCCCGGTGAACGGTCCAGGCGCGCGCCTCCTTTGGCCCGGCGGTGTAAAAGGTGATCAGGCCAAGCAGCTTATAGGCCGCGTGGATCATCCGGTTGAGACCGGTTTCGTGCAGGCCGAGATCTGACAGGAAGGCCTCGCGCTCCTCGGGCGGCAAGGTGGCGATTTCGGCTTCGATGGCAGCCGAGATGACAACCGCCTCGGCGCCTTCCGCACGGGCCTTGTCGAACACGCGCGCCGATAGCCCATTGCCTTCCGCAGCATCGCCCTCATCGACGTTGCAGACATAGAGCACCGGCTTGGCGGTCAGGAGTTGGGCACGCTGGAGCGCTTTGCCTTCCTCGGAGTCCTTGGGCTGAACCAACCGCGCCGGCCTGGACGCGCGAAGCAGATCGAGCGCTTGTCCGAGCACGCTCGACTCGACTTTGGCCTCCTTGTCGCCTTGCTGCGCTTTCTTGATGAGGTTTGGGACACGCCGCTCGAGGCTGTCGAGGTCGGCGAGCATCAGCTCGGTCTCCACGGTTTCGGCGTCCGCAATCGGGTCGACGCGGCCCTCGACATGGGTGACGTCGCCGCCCTCGAAGCAGCGCAGCACGTGGACGATGGCGTCGACCTCGCGGATATTGGCGAGGAACTGATTGCCGAGGCCTTCGCCCTGCGATGCGCCGCGGACCAGGCCGGCGATGTCGACAAACTCGATCTGGGTTTCGATCTCCTGCGCCGAGCCGGCGATCTCGCGGATCTTGTCGAGCCGCGGGTCTGGGACGGCGACGCGCCCGACGTTCGGCTCGATGGTGCAGAAGGGATAGTTCGCCGCCTGCGCCGCGGCGGTCTCGGTAAGCGCGTTGAAAAGCGTCGATTTGCCGACGTTCGGCAAGCCGACGATGCCGCAGCGGAAGCCCATGATCACTCCATGACAATCGTCATGCTGAACTTGTTTCAGCATCCATTCCGGAGACCGCGAGGAGGCTCGCCGATGGACCCTGAAGCGAGTTCAGGGTGACGGGTTTGGGGCCCTCTACGCGAAGTTGAAGCTGATCGACAACCGCTCGCCGCGGCCGCTCCCCGGCATCACTTCGTGCCGCAGCCAGCTTTCCCACATCAGCAGCAGCCCGGCGTGCGGCTTGACCGTGACGAACCGGTCCGCGCGCGATGGCGCGGCCATCATCAGCGGGAGCCTCGGATCCTCGAAGCGGATCGCGCCAGAGCCTGCCGGCGCCTCGACGTAAAAAGTGCCGGAAATGATGCTGTGGGGGTGGATGTGTCCACCGTGATGCCCACCGCTTTTCAACAAATTGACCCACAAGCTGTCGAGCCGGGGCTTGCGCGCAAGGTCGAACGCGCACTCCCGGGCGAATTGGACCGCATGGCGGGTCAATGATCTCGCGAGCGCGGCGAACGCGGGGTCGCGCCGCGGGAGGTCGCTCAGCGACGCGTAGCTTGTATAGCCGGCATAACGATGCTCACGCGACCAGCGGCGACCGGCGTTATCGTCACTTGCTAGCGTCCTGATCGAATGGGCGAGCTGAGCACGCAACGCCTCATCGGTGAGCTCCGCTTCATAAAGCTTGGTCACGAACAGGCTGCGCGTCATGACTCCCTCGTAGAGTCCTGATATCCGAGGTCAAAGGGGTGCGGATGGCGGATGTTTTCGTCTCCTACGCGCGGCCTGACGAGCCGCTGGCCAAACGAATGGCCGAGGCCCTGCAGCAGCGGGGCTATGCCGTTTGGCGCGACGACGAGTTGCCGGCCCACCGCGCTTATGCCGACGTCATCGAAGAGCGGCTGAAGTCCGCCAAGGCGGTGGTCGTGCTGTGGTCGGCGGCGGCGGCGAAGTCGCAATGGGTGCGAGCGGAAGCGGACGCCGCGCGCGGCGCCGGAACTTTGATTCAGTCGAGCATCGACGGGACGGTCCCACCGCTGCCGTTCAACCAGATCCAGTGCGCAGACCTGAAGGATTGGGACGGTAACGCCGAGACGCCGGGCTGGCGCAAACTCACCGCGAGCCTCGCGGCTCTTGCGGGGGAGACGAAGGACTCGGGCAAGGCCGGGCCTCGCGCTCGCAGCCGGGAAGTGTCGGTGTGCGTGCTGCCGTTCCACAACATGAGCGGGGACGCCGAGCAGGAATATTTCAGCGACGGCATCAGCGAGGACATCACGACCGACCTGTCCAAGGTGTCGGCGCTGGCCGTCGTCGCCCGAAACACCGCCTTTACGTTTAAAGGACAATCGGTCGACGTGAGCGAGGTGGCGCGCAAGCTGGCGGTCAGCCACGTGCTCGAAGGCAGCGTCCGCAAAGCCGGGACGCGGGTGCGGGTGACAGCACAGCTGATCGACGGCAGGACCGGCGACCACCTCTGGGCGGAGCGCTACGACCGCGACCTCACCGATATTTTCGCGATCCAGGACGAGATTTCCAAGGCGATCGTCGATGCGCTGAAAATCAAGCTGCTGCCCGAAGAGAAAAAGGCGATTGAGCAGCGCGGCACGACCAACGCCGAGGCGTACGATTTATATTTGATGGCGCGGCAATATTGGGTGACAGGTAATTGGGGCGACGTCCGCCAGGTCGAGATGGTCGAGCGGCTGTGCAGGCGGGCACTGGACGTCGACCCCGGCTACGCGCGCGTCTGGGGGCTGCTGGCGATCATCCGGTGCATCCTGCATTTTACCTTCAATGCCAGCGACGACAACGGACTGGACGCCGCCAACAAGGCGTTGGAGCTCGATCCGACGATTGCCGAGGCTCATTGCGTGCGGGCGCGCCACTATTACGAGAAGGGCGAATTTGCACACGCGGATGACGAGCTCGCCAAGGCTTTGGAATTCGGTCCTGAATCCTGGGAAGTGAACCGCGAAACAGCTCGCATCTATTATTTCGAGCGTCGGTTTTCGGAATCGGCGCGGCACTTCGAGAGAGCGGTCGCGCTCGATGACACCGATTTTCATTCCTGGATCATGCTCTCATCAGCGCTGGAGGCGCTCGGCAACAGCGAGGGAGCCCAACATGCGGCGCAAATGGCGCTGACCCGGGCCGAACAGGTAGTTGTGCAGGACCCCACGAACGGGTCGGCTCAAGGTGTCGGTGGCTCGGCTCTGGGCATCCTCGGCGAAAGAGACCGTGCCAAGGCGTGGTTCGAGCGCGCCATTCTTCTCAATCCCGACAACAGCTTCATGCGATATCATTTTGCCTGCAGCACGGCGCTGAATTGGGACGATGCGGAAGCAGCCGCCGCCCTGCTCGAGCCGTTGCTCGAGGGCTTTAGTGCCTCGGCCTTGAAGGCGACGATCGCGGACCCGGATTTCGACAGCGTGCGCGACAGCCCGGCGTTCAAACCGGTGATGGCGAAGGCCGCGGCACTGCTCGCGCGGGCGATTATCCCGCCTGCTGCAACCTGAGGGCTACTTCGCTCATAAACCGCGCATCGTCGCCGTCGGCGAGCCATTCGGCTTCGCCGGCGATCGCTGCAAGGACGTCGCTGAGCGGCTCCATCTCGGCCTTGGCATAATTGCCGAGCACGTGCGGCGTCACGAGATTCTTCAGGCCGGGGCCGGGGTGGCCGATGCCGATGCGCACGCGGCGAAAGTCCGGGCCGAGGCTCGCGTTGATCGAGCGAAGCCCGTTGTGGCCGGCGGTGCCGCCGCCCTGCTTCACCTTGACCTTGAAGGGCGCGAGGTCGAGCTCATCGTGGAAGGCCGTAAGCGCATCCATCTCGAGCTTGTAGAATCGCATCGCCTGCTGAACGGCGTCGCCGCTGTCGTTCATGAAGGTCTGGGGTTTCAGCAGCAGCACGCGGTGACGGCCGATGCGCCCTTCCGCGACGAGGCTGCGGAACTTCTTCGACCAGGGGGCAAAGCCGTGGACTTCCGCGATGATGTCGGCGGCCATGAAGCCGACATTGTGCCGGTGGAGCGCATATAGCGCGCCTGGATTGCCGAGGCCGACCCACAGTTGCATCTGCGCTCGCTAGCAGCGGAGGAGGCAAACAAAAACCGTTCGCCCTGAGCTTGCCGAAGGGCTGTCCTGCCTTCCCAAGAGAAAAGCAGTCTGTCGGCAGGCTCAGGACGAACGGTGAATGATCGCCCTGTGGCGGATTACTCTTGGCTCTCGCCCTCGGCTTCGCCGGCTTCGGCTTCGCCTTCCTCGCCCTCCACGGTCGGAACCGCATCGGCTGCAGCGGCCTCTTCCTCTTCGGCCTTCATCGCCGACGGCGCGACGATGGTGGCGACGGTGAAGTCCTCGTCAGTGTTGGCCGGAGTGACGCCGTCAGGCAGCTTCACCTGGCTGATGTGGACCGAATCGCCGATCTCTAGCCCGTCGAGCGCGATGTGGATTTCGTTCGGAATGTGCGCTGCGTCGCACACCAGCTCGAGCTCGTGCTGGACGACGTTGAGCACGCCGCCGCGCTTGAGGCCCGGTGAAGCCTCCTCATTGTCGAAGCGCACGGGCACCGCCACGGTAACCTTGGTGTGCTCGCCGATCCGCAGGAAATCGACGTGGACCGGCCGGCTGGTGACCGGATGAAAATCGACCGCCTTTGGCAGCGTGCGGTGCGGCTTGCCCTCGAAGTCGATCATCACGACCGAGTTCATGAAGTGTCCCGTCGACATCATTTTCGACAGCAGCTTCTCCTCGACGTGAATCGAGAGAGGCTCTTTCTTTTCGCCGTAAACCACGGCGGGGACCCGGCCTTCGCGGCGCAGTGCACGGGAGGCTCCCTTGCCAGCCCGGTCGCGCGCCTCGGCGGGCAGCGTCAGCTGTTCGCTCATTTGGCTATGCTCCGTTTGCAAAAAATCCCGCGCCACGCCTCCAGGGATGACCATGGCCGGGAGCGCGCGCCCTAAGGGACGGGCGCTGGAAAAGCAAGTTTAGCGAAGACGAGTGAATCCCGGATCGAATCCGGGATGACGAGCTGTTGGGTCGTCAGTTGACGCGGTGCGATGGGATGCCGCGCTCGGCGAGGCGGACGAGCAGGCTGTCCTGGCCGGCAAGATGGCCCGCGCCGACCGCGACGAACACCGTGCCGGGCGTTTGCATCCGCGCCCTGATCCAGTCGGCCCATCGGTCGTTCCGCTCGGTGAACATCATGCGGTAGGTGTCGGGCGAACTCGCGCGAAGCTGGTCGAGCATCCGCACGAACACGCTGTGATCGCCGCGCTTCCAGGCCGCCTGCATGTCGGCCATCGCCTTGGACAGGCTTTCCATCTGGGCTCCGCTGGTCGGTTGGCCCGGCCTTGCCTGTGGCGCGGGAGCGGAGGCCGCCGCCGGCATGCGATTGAACATGTCGAGTTGGAATTGCAGCGTCTCCAGGCCTTCCACCGGCTTGCCCTCGGCTTCCGCCATGTGACGGAGCACCATATCGGCGCCATTGCCGACCTGCATGCCCTGCGAGCGTCCGGCGTTGATCGCCATGCGCGTGGTGGCGAGGAAGGATGCGGAAGGGGTCACCGATGGCGGTCGGAACCCCGGGCCGGCATGAACCATCGGCGGCTGCTCGGGGATCACGGTTTCGAGCACCAGCTCGTTCGACTGCTCGAAAGCGCTTCGGACGTTGTCGCTGAACCAGCGGGTTTGCCCGTCGAGCGCGTGGAAGGTGCCGAACAGATAGACTGTCGTATCAGCGTCGCGGACTACGAACATCGCGGGCGCCGACTTCGGCGGTTCAGGCGGCAAAGCGGATGGCGTTGCGGCGGCCAGCGCTGCAGCGACGATAAAATTCACCATCCATCACCCTCCCGAGGCGAATGGCGCTGGATCGCTCATGCTTGGAAAAGCCGGGCACATCGCCCGCAGCGGAACCCCGTCGCTCTTCCGCGCATCAGACCCCCCAGCCCGATACCCGGAGATGATGGTCACCAAAGGTTTAACAAATGTCTAGCGAAAACCCATGAAAGGTGAACATTTATCGGTGGATAGCCTGGATTAACGTCGCCTCGGCGACACTACTGCAGCCGGCGGATCTTATATCCGCCCTTCTTCAGCAACTCGAGCACCGAGTCCTTGCCGGCCAGGTGCCCGGCCCCGACCGCGATCATCACCGCGCCGGGCTCGGTCATGCGGCGCTCGATCCATTTGCTCCAGTTCGCGTTGCGCTGGCGGATCAGCGATTGCTGCAGCGCCGGGGAGCTCGAAAGGTCGCGGTCGAAGGTGCGGGCGATGCCCTTGACGTCGCCGCGCGACCAGGCCTTCAGCATCCCGCTGAAGTCCTCATTCATCGCTTTGTTCTCCTCTATCGCACCCTCGAGGAGCGCGCGCTGCGCCGACTCTGGCAACTGATCGAAAAAGCTCAGCTGCTCGAGGTTGCTCTCAAGCTCGCCGACGGTCTTTCCGCTGGCCGAGAAGTCGTTGCGGAGCACGCCTTCGACGCCCCCCGATAGGCCAAGCTCGCGGAACTTGTTGCTCAGCAGGATGAAGGCCGCGGCCCAAGTCTCCATGCGGTCGAGCGCTTGCGGCGGAAAGCCGCTGTTCTTCACCGCTTGCGCGAGCGCGCCGCGCCGTGCCGGCGGCACGCGGGCGGCGAGGGGCGGGAGGTTGGGCGTATTGAGCGCAAGGTTCGCCATCGCCGACATGATCTTGGTCGGGTCCTTGTCGTCGACGATCGTCTCGACGACCAGCTGCTGGGAACTTGCGATCGCCTGGTCAATCCTTGGCGTACGCCATTGAACATTCTCAGGAAGCAGGTGGATGGTCCCGAATAGGTAAATGGTCGTGTCGGCGTCGGTAACGGCCCACAGCGCCGGCTTGGCGGGCTGCGGCGCCCGCGCTGTCGCCGGGGCAGACCCGATCAGCAGCGAAAGGCCAACAGCAGCGGCCACACGCCGCAGGAATGACTTCACGATCAATTCAAACCCTCCGCCTTTCCGCTCCGAATGCCGCGCTAGCGGCGGCAAGCTGAACCCCGACTTGCCCCTCCGCACAGCATCCGCCAAAGCCGCGCCGACGCAATTGCACGGGGCATTAGCTTGAGCCTGAGCTTCCAGGACCTGATCCTCACGCTCCACAAATACTGGGGGGCGCAAGGCTGCGTGATCCTGCAGCCCTATGACATGGAGATGGGAGCGGGGACTTTCCACCCCGCGACGGTGCTGCGCGCGCTCGGGCCGGAGGCGTGGCGCGCCGCCTACGTCCAGCCGTGCCGCCGACCGACCGACGGGCGGTACGGGGAAAATCCCAACCGCCTCGGCCATTATTATCAATATCAGGTGGTGCTGAAGCCGAGCCCCGGCGACCTCCAGCAGTTGTATCTCGGCAGCCTCATCGAGATCGGCATCGATCCGCTTAAACACGATATCCGCTTCGTCGAGGACGATTGGGAAAGTCCGACGCTCGGCGCCTGGGGGTTGGGCTGGGAGGTGTGGTGCGACGGGATGGAAGTGACCCAGTTCACTTACTTCCAGCAGGTCGGCGGGTTCGAGTGCCGCCCGGTCACCGGCGAGCTGACCTACGGCCTCGAGCGGCTGGCGATGTACATCCAGGGCGTCGACAACGTGTTCGACCTGAAATTCAATTCCCCCTCTCACCCCTCCCCCGATGGGGGAGGGCAAGGGTGGGGGGTGAGTTACGGCGACGTGTTCCTCGAAAATGAGCGCCAGATGTCGGTGTACAATTTCGAGGTGGCGGACACGGACGCCTTGTTTGACCTGTTCCGCAAAGCGGCTTCAGAATGCGAGCGCTGCCTCGATGCGAGACTGCCGATCCCCGCCTATGAGCAGGCGATCAAGGCCAGCCACATGTTCAACACGCTGCAGGCGCGGGGCGTGATCAGCGTCGCCGAGCGCCAGGCCTATATCGGCCGCGTCCGCGACCTTGCGAAAGGCGCTTGCGAGGCGTGGATCGAGGCCAAGGGCGCGGCTGCGTGATGGCCGATTTCCTGCTCGAGCTCTTGTCGGAAGAAATCCCGGCGCGGATGCAGGCGAAGGCACGCAACGACCTCGCGCGGCTGTTCGCCGAATGCACGGGCGAGGCAGGGCTCAAGACCGGCGCGATCGACGTCCATTCGACGCCGAGGCGGCTGGTGCTGATCGCGCGCGATGTCGCCGAGGCCACGGACGCAAGTCGCGAACAAGTCAAAGGGCCGCGCTCGTCGGCGCCGCCGCAGGCGCTCGACGGATTCCTGCGCAAGACAGGCCTTTCACGCGAACAGCTCGAGGAACGCGACGGCATCTATTTCGCCGTGATCGAGCGCCGAGGGCGGCCCGCCGCCCATATCCTCGCGGAGACGATCAAGCAGATCGTTTCGGATTTTCCTTGGCCCAAGTCGATGCGCTGGGGCGCGGGGGGTCTGCGCTGGGTGCGGCCGCTGCACGGCATCGTCGCGATCCTCGGCGAGGACATCGTGCCCATCGAGATCGACGGCATTGGCAGCGGGGCGACGACTGTCGGCCATCGCTTCCACCACCCGGGACCGATCACCATCGGCGGCGCCGCGGATTACATCGAGAAGCTTCGCGCGTGCCACGTCATCGTCGACCAGGATGAGCGCGAGCGGATCATTCGTGATGGCGCTGAGGCAATCGCGACCGCCGCCGGGCTCACCCTGCTCGCCGATGAGGGGCTGGTGGTCGAAAATGCCGGGCTTACCGAATGGCCGGTGCCGCTGCTCGGCCGCATCGATGCCGATTTCCTGGATGTGCCGCGCGAGGTGATCGTGCTCAC
>DATENV010000109.1:0-5055 GCA_035274805.1 Sphingomicrobium sp.
GAAACGTTTGTGCTCCATCTCGCGCGTCGTTTCAGCGCCATAGGAGAGCTCACCCTGGACGAACACCTCTACGCCGACTTGGGCATTTCGGGCAGCGACGCTGTCGAGTTTTACGAGACGATCGAAGAGCGCTTCGCAATCGACCTCCGACCAGTTACAGAATTTAGTGTGCAATCAGGTCCGAAGTGGCTGGCCAAGGCGCGCGACAAAAAGATCGGTCGCGATCCGACTCTTCGAGAATTGTGCTCGTTCATTGCCGAGGGCAGATGACCTGGGTCTCTTTGGCGGTCATCTAGCGCCACTGTCCAACAATAGGCAGCAGCTAGGCAAAGGCTAAGCAAACACTTTCCTACAACCAAGAGGATGCGGTAAAACCTGTCCTGAGCGCATCGAAGGATGGATCACTCCTTTCCTCCGAGGAGCGCGCGATGATGACTCCTGAACTTCCAGGCCGATGCGCCCGCAAAGCCGATCGGTCCGCGTGCGCACCGCGTGGGCTCGTGCATTCATTTGCCGGTCGAGGTGCCGAAGTAGACGAAGTAGACACACCCCCTCCCCCCTTCGCGCGTACGCGCACGCGCGCGATTGAGCGCGAACTTCGTGAACTTTCACGGTGAAGCGCAGCGAGGAATTTCGGGAGGCAAGAAGATTGCCGAATGTTCACATCATTACAAGTCTTGCGCGAACGCAAACAACAACTCATCTTCAAGCCTGCTTCAACGCAGCGAAAGGAGGTGATCCGATGTCTCATGGTTCAGCAGGGAGGTCGGAAAGGGGTGTTCGCAAGCCCTAGAAGCTGAGCGAACGGCCGTCACTTCCGGCCGCTGACCATGTCGAAGGGCATCGCTGCGATCCGCGGCGGTGCCCTTTACATTATCCGGATTTCGCCCACTTCCGGCTTCGTTCGGGAACCGTTACGGGCTTGAAGTGTCTTTTCCCGCAACACAGGGAGTCGAAGCGATGGCGAAATCCGCACGGACGGGCTCTTCGGGGTCTTCTTCACGAAACGATACCGTCGACAAGCTGGCCAAGGCCGCGATGAGCAAGGAAATGCTCGCCGCCGGGCTGGCGGCCGCGGCCGCCGCGATCAGCGCGAGCCCCAAGGCGCGCCGCGCGATCCGCGATGCCGGGCTCGATGCCGCCGACACCGCCTCGGCCGCCGCAACCAACATGATGGCGAGCGCGACCAAGCTCGGCTCGCTGATCGCCGAAGCGGTCGCCGACGCCGCGCAGCGCGTGATGTCGGGCAAATGGGCGGCCGAGGATGCCCCGAGCGCGAGCAGCGCGCGGTCGTCGACTAGCTCGTCGCGCGGCGGCGGCGCGCGCAAGACGTCGGCGAAGCGCTCAGCCGCCAAGCGCAGCAGCGGCGCGAAGAAGGCGAGCGCGACGCGCGCCAGGGCGTCGACCTCGGGCGCGAGCCGGACATCGGCTGCGCGCAAGCCGGCTGCCAAGCGCTCGACCGCCAAGGCGTCGACGGGGACGGCGAGGAAGCCGGCGCGCAGCAGCACGCGCAAGCGTGGCAGCACAAGCTCACGGTCGCGAAAGCCGCGGTCCGGCGGAACGCCTGGCGGCGGCGGATCGAACGCTTAAGCCGCGCGGTCCTCGAACTGGAGCCGGGCGAGCCGCGCGTAGAGGCCGCCGCGCCGGCTGAGGCTCGCGTGGGTGCCTTCCTCGACGATCCGGCCGGCATCCATCACCACGATGCGGTCGGCGGCGCGGACGGTCGCCAGCCGGTGCGCGATGACGATCGTCGTGCGATGCTCCATCAGCCGGTCGAGCGCGTCCTGCACCAGCCGCTCGCTTTCCGCGTCGAGCGCTGACGTCGCTTCGTCGAGCAGCAGCAAGGGCGCGTCGCGCAGCAGCGCCCGGGCGATCGCGATCCGCTGCCGTTGACCGCCGGACAACCGGGCGCCGCCTTCGCCCATGAATGTATCGAGCCCGTCGGGAAGGGCGCGCAGGAATTCCTCCGCGTTGGCGTCACGCGCGGCCTGCCACAGCTGCTCCTCGCTCGCGTCCCAATTGCCGTAGCGCAAATTGTCCCGCGCCGAGGCTGCGAAGATCACGGTTTCCTGCGGGACCATCGCGATGCGCTGGCGGATGTCGGCGGGATCGGCGTCCCTGAGGTCGACGCTGTCGAGCAGCACGCGGCCCTGGTCGGGGTCGTAGAAGCGCTCGGCGAGCTGGAAGATCGTGGTCTTGCCAGCACCCGAGGGTCCGACGACCGCAAGCCGTTCGCGGCTCCGCACCGTCAGGTTGAAGTCGTTGAGCGCCGAGGTTTCGCGCCGCGTCGGATAGTGGAACGTGACGTTCTCGAACGCGAGCTCGCCGCGCGCCGGTTCGGGCAGTTGCGCCGGCTTCGCGGGCGCGCGGATGTCGGGTTCGGCATCGAGCAGGTCCGACAGGCGATCCGAGGCGCCGGCGGCGCGCAGCAAGTCGCCATAAACTTCGGAAAGCGCGCCGAATGCGCCGGCAAGCAGGCCGCCATAGAGCACGAAGGCGGCGATGGTGCCGCCGCTCATGCGCCCGGCGGCAACGTCGACCGCGCCTTGCCAGATGATCCAGATGATCGCGCTGAACAGCAGGAAGATGACGATTGCGGTCATCAGCGCGCGCAGCATGATGCGCCGCTTGGCGGTCGCGAACACGCGTTCGACGGCGTCGGTGAAGCGCGAAGTCTCGCGCCCCTGCTGGTTGAACGCCTGGACGATCTTCATCGCGCCCAGCACCTCGCTGGTGACGGTGCCGACGTCGGCGATGCGGTCCTGGCTGCGGGTCGAGACCTGCCGCACCTTGCGGCCGAGGAACACGATCGGCCCGATCACCAGCGGTACGCCGAGCAGCATCAGGCCGGCGAGCTTGGGCGACAGCGCGAACAGGATGACGATGCACGCGGTGCCCATGACCAGATTGCGCAGCGCGACCGAGACGGTGGTGCCGACAACCTGCTCGATGATGGTCGTATCGACGGTGATGCGCGAGGTGATCTCCGCCGGGCGGTTTTCCTCGAAGAAGCCGGGCGACAGGCGAAGCAGGTTGCGGTGCACCGCGAGGCGGATGTCGGCGACGGTGCGCTCGCCGAGCCACGAAACGAAGTAGAAGCGCACCGAGGTCGCGAGCGCCATCACCGCGACCAGCAGCAGCAAATATTGAAACCAGCGCGCGAGATCGCTCGTCGTCCCGGCACCGGACGCGAAGCCTTTGTCGATGATCAGCTTGAAGGCGTAGGGAACGCCCGACGTCGCCCCGGCGGCAAGCAGCAGCGCCAGTGCGGCGATCGCGATATGGCCGGGGTAGCGCGTCGCAAAGCTCCACACCATGCGCAGGCTGCGAAGCGAACGCCCCTTCGGGCGGTTGGGGGCAGTGGCCATGGCAAAACCCTAACAGCCCGCCCGCGCTCCCTCAAATCGCCCGATCGGCATGGGTATTTTGCGTGGCAGTCGAAGTGGTTGCCTCGAGCCGGCGAGAGCGTAGTAAATGACAGTTTAACGAATCACGAGTGAGCGACCCATGGCTTCGGATCAAATGCAGGACGGCGCCGGCCTGTCAGAGCTGCTGACGGACCTCAGCGACAGCGACGTCGTGATCGAGGTCACGGCAAGCGCGGGCTCGCGCACGACGCCGGAAATCGCACCCGCGCGCCTCGTCCAGGACGCGGTCGAGGCCTCGTATCGCGCGCTGGCCGGCGCGATCCCGGTCCGGCTGGAAACGGTCGCCGTGCTCGAGGAAGTCGCCAAGCGCAGCCTGTCGCTGTGGCTGCGGGTCCAGGTAAGCGGCGACGGCGCGCTGAGCGCAGGCTCGGACGCGTCGCTGCTCAAGTTCCTGTCGCGCGGCACGCTGGCGATCATGGCGTGGATGGACGGCTCGCCGACGCTTCGGCTGGCCGATCTCCAGCAGGCGATCCGGGTGCTCGCCTGGGGCACGTCGATCACCACCACGGCGCAGCCGGTCCTGCCATCGTCGTCCGAGCTGGTCGACGCGGTTACCGCCTGGCAGCGGGCGAAGGGCGGCTTCGCCGCGGGCGATGCCGTCAGGATCATCACCAACAACGGCTCGGCCGAGCTCGACCTGTCCAAGCGGATCGGTGAGCCGCGCACGCTGTTGCTCACCCGCAAGCTGGTCAACCGTTCGGCCGACATGATCTTCGTCGTCGAAATGCCGGACTACCATGCAACCGGGCAGTGGCAGTTGAAGCATGGCGGTACCCGGACCACCGCCGTCGCCGAGCCGGGCACGCTGCTCGACAAATTCTATCGCCGCGAGCTCGATATCCGTCCGGGCGATGCGCTGCGCTGCAAGGTCGATGTCGAAACCTCTTATGGTCCCGATCACGAGGTGCTGGCCGAGCGGCACCGGATCGTCGAGATCATCGAGGTTTTGCCTGCCTCCAATGGCGACGGCGAGGCATCGGCCCCTGAACCCGAACGGGCCCCCGACCGCCAGCCGGCCCACGATTTCGCGCCCGCCGCTTCCTAGGCCGGAAAGCGTCGGCTGCTGCGCTGCAACATTCGCTTGCCAGCGGCGTTCATGACCGCCACACCTATGCAACGGGCGCTGTTGCGAGGTTCGATGCTTTACGATGCTTATGAGGTTCAGCGCTCCCTTCTCGCAGGTGCGAGCAAGCTAGCCGGGCTTGGCGCCGGCTGGCTCAGCAATCCGGCCAATCCGTGGGGTTATAGCTCGATGGGGCCGCTGGTCGCGGCCAGCCTCGAGGTGTTCGCCCATGCCGCGGCGCCGCGCGGCAAGCCCGAGTTCGGGATCGACAAGGTTCGCGTCGGGGGGCGCAGCGTGCCCGTCAACGAGCAGATCCTGCTGCGCAAGCCGTTCGGCCAGCTCAAGCATTTCTACCGCGAGGGCGTCGAGACAGGTCCGCGGCTGCTGATCGTGGCGCCAATGTCGGGCCACTATGCCACCCTGCTGCGCGGAACGGTCGAGCGGTTGCTGCCGAGCTTCGACGTCTACATCACCGACTGGCGCGACGCGAAGCTGGTGCCGGCGTCGGACGGCCGCTTCGACCTCGACGATTATATCGACTATCTGGTCGAGTTCCTCGAATTG
>DATENV010000110.1:0-3923 GCA_035274805.1 Sphingomicrobium sp.
TGATTGCCATTGCCGTTGCCGGCTTACTTGCGACATCCGCCACACCGCAAACCGCTTATTCCGTGCTCATCCGCGGCGGCACGATCTATGACGGGTCCGGGCGTCCGCCTTATGTCGGCGACGTCGCGCTGAGGGGTGACCGGATAGCCTATGTCGGCCCCCACGCCCCGGGCCGCGCGGCGCGCACCGTCGATGCCAGCGGCAAGGCGGTGTCGCCCGGCTTCATCAACATGCTGAGCTGGGCGGTCGAGCCGCTGATTGCCGACGGCCGCGGCGTCAGCGACACCGCGCAGGGCGTCACCCTCGAAGTCTTCGGCGAAGGCTGGTCGATGGGACCGTGGAACGCGGCGATGAAGGCCAACGAGCTAAAGCGCCAGGGCGATATCAAATATCCGATCCGCTGGACGACGCTCGGCCAGTATCTCGACTATCTACACCGCAAGGGCATCACGCCCAATGTCGCATCGTTCGTCGGGGCAACGACGGTTCGCATACATGAGCTGGGAGAGAAAGACGTCGACGCGACCCCCGCGCAGATGACACGGATGCGGGCGCTGGTGCGCCAGGCGATGAAGGAAGGCGCGCTCGGCGTCGGCTCCTCGCTGATCTATGCGCCGGCGACCTATGCCGAGACGCCCGAGCTGATCGCCCTGACCAGCGAGGCCGCCAGGTGCGGCGGGATGTACATCAGCCACATGCGCTCGGAGGGCAACAAGCTGCTCGAATCGGTCGACGAGCTGATCGAGATCAGCCGAAAGTCGGGCGCGCCGGCCGAAATCTATCACATGAAGCAGGCCGGCAAGCCGAACTGGAACAAGCTCGATCCGATGATCGGGCGGATCAAGGCCGCACGGGCGAGCGGCCTTCGGATCACCGCCGACATGTACAACTACACCGCCGGCGCGACGGGCCTGAACGCCGCCATGCCGACGTGGGTGCAATCGGGCGGCCTCGAGGCATGGATCGAGCGGATGAAGGATCCGGCCACGCGCGCGCGGCTGCTCAAGGAAATGCGCGAGCCGTCGCAGGATTGGGAGAATTTGCTGCTGCTCGCAGGCAGCCCGGACCGCGTGCTGCTGATCGCGTTCAAGAACCCGAAGCTCAAGCCGCTGACCGGCAAGACTCTCGCCGAGGTCGCCAGGATGCGCGGCAAGAGCCCCGAAGAGACCGCGATCGACCTGGTGATCGAAGACGACAGCCGCGTCGGGACCGTCTATTTCCTGATGAGCGAGGATAATGTGAAGCGGCAGGTGGGCCTGCCGTGGATGAGCTTCGGCTCCGACGAGGGCTCCGAAGTCCCCGAGGGCATATTCCTCAAGTCCAGCAACCATCCGCGCGCCTACGGCAACGTCGCGCGGTTGCTGGGCCATTATGTCCGCGACGAGAAAGCGGCGACCCTGGCCGACGCGATCCGCCGGCTGACCTGGCTGCCCGCGACAAATCTAGGCATCCGCCAGCGCGGCTCGCTCAAGCCCGGCTATTATGCCGACGTCGTCGTGTTCGATCCTGCGACGATCGCCGATCATGCGACTTTCGAGAAACCCAAGCAGCTCGCGACCGGGGTCGAGGACGTGTTCGTCAACGGCGTCCAGGTGTTCAAGGACGGCAAGCATACCGGCGCGAAGCCCGGGCGCGTCGCGCGCGGGCCGGGCTGGAGCGGCTGGCCCGGCGGCGGCGCCTGCAGCTAGCGTTCGCGACGGCTGCCGATTAGGGCCGCGCAATGATTGATTCTCCGGTTTTCTTCAGCGGTATCGGCGGCAGCGGCATGTTGCCGCTTGCATCCATCGTGCGCGCGGGCGGTGCCAGGGTCGCGGGCTCCGACCGCTCGCTCGACGCCGGGCGGACGCCGCACAAGTTCGACTATCTGCGCTCGCTCGGAATCCAGCTGTTCCCGCAGGATGGCTCGGGTCTCCAGGATGGCATGACATTCGTGACCTCGGCCGCGGTCGAGGCGACCGTGCCGGACGTGGTGCGCGCGAAAGACCTCGGCCTCCCCCACCTGACACGGCCCGAGTTCCTTGCACGGCTGCTCAATTCCGCCCAGCGCAGCGTCGCCGTCGGCGGCACGAGCGGCAAGTCCACCGTCACGGGGATGATCGGGTGGATACTTCACGCCTGCCATCGCCAGCCGACGGTGATGAACGGCGCGGTGATGCGGAATTTCGTGACGCCTTCCGCACCGTTCGCGAGCGCGCTCGTCGGCGACCCCGAGCTGTTCGTCAGCGAGGTCGACGAGAGTGACGGCTCGATCGCGCTCTACCGGCCCGAGATTGCGGTGCTGACCAACATCAGCCTCGACCATAAGGAGATGGTCGAGCTGCGCGGCTTGTTCGCCGGCTTCCTCCAGGCGGCGAAGAAGGCCGTGCTCAACCTCGACGACCCGGAAACGCGCGCGCTGGCCGACGCCGTGCCCGGCGACAAGGTGATCGGTTACGGCCTCGACAGCCCCGGCGCGACTTATATGGGCAAGGACCTCCGCCTCGAGCCCGACGGCGTGACTTTTGCGCTGGAGGCCGAAGGAAGCCGGCACGAGGTGCAGCTTGGCGTCCCCGGCCGCCACAATGCGTCCAATGCGCTCACGGCCATTGCGGTAGTCCACCTGCTCGGGGTTCGGATCGAGGATGCTGTGACAGCGCTGGGCCGGTTCGAAGGGCTGAAGCGCCGCCTCGAGACCGTCGGCGAAGCGAGCGGCGTGACCGTCATCGACGACTTCGCGCACAATCCCGACAAGATCGTTGCGACGCTGGCGACGCTGCGGGCTCAGCCCGGCCGGCTGCTGATCATGTTCCAGCCGCATGGTTACGGCCCGCTCGCGAAAATGGGCGAGCAGCTGGCCGACAGCCTTGCGGGAGGAATGGATGGCGACGACCGGCTGTATCTCCCGGATCCGGTCTATCAGGGTGGCACGGTCGCGCGGACGCATGGATCGGATTGGCTCGCCGAGCAGGTGCGCGGCCGCGGCCGGCAAGCCGAGCATATCGCCGAGCGGTCGGAGATCGGCGAGGCGCTGCTCGCCGAGGCGAAGCCCGGCGACCGCATCCTCGTCATGGGCGCCCGCGACGACACGTTGATCGATTTTGCGCGCGGGCTGGTCGAGCGGCTGGCGGAAACCACTTCCGCCTGATGACGGTTGGGGACTCCATGGCCAAACCCGGAACCGTGACCGGCTGGAAGCTGCCGCGCGACGAACGCGAGATATTGCTCCAGCAACTCCCGCCGAAGTACGCCAACGTAATCGCTGACCACGTCACGCTGCGCGTCGGGGCGACGCCAGCAACGCCGCTGCCGCGCGAGCCCGGGGCTGCTCGGATCGTCGGCCGCGCCGACGACGGCGACAGCCTCGAATGCCTTGTGGTTGAGCTCAACGGCACGACCGACCGGCCCGACGGCTCGACTTACCACATCACCTGGTCGCTCGGCCCGAACCGCAAAGCGCGCGAGAGCAATGACGTGCTCCGGAAGCAGGGTTGGGAACATCTTCCGGCTCCGATCAACATCAGGCTTGAGCCGGCGCGATTTTGATGGCGGATCGGCGGCTGTTCCTCGACGCCGACGGCGTCCTTGCCGACTTCGACGAGGGCGCGCGCCGTCTGCTCGGCATGCCTCCCCGCGCGTTCGAAGCGAAGCATGGCCGCGGCACATTCTGGAAGCCGCTGGCGAAGGCCGAGAACTTCTACGGCAGCCTGCCGGAGATGCCGGACGCGCGGCTGCTGTTCGATGCGGTCAAGCATTTGCAGCCGACGATCCTCACCGGGCTGCCGCTCGGCAATTGGGCGGCGCCGCAGAAGGTCGAATGGGCGGCCGCGCATTTCCCCGGTGTCCCCATCATCACCTGCATGGCGCGCGACAAGCACAAACACATGCGTCCGGGCGACGTGCTGGTCGACGATCGGGAGAATCACCGGGAGGCTTATGAAGCCGCT
>DATENV010000111.1:0-4887 GCA_035274805.1 Sphingomicrobium sp.
GGCGTGACAACGGTCGAGGCGATCGCGGAAAAAGCGACCAATCCAAACAGGCCGAGGCCGAGCGTCTCGCGCGGATAGGCGCGCCACAGCGCGGCCGCGCGATGCTGCCCGCGGACGACCGTCCGGCGCAGCCCGTCGAGCGGGCGAGAAGGAGCCAAGGCCTGAGTCATGGGCTTAGTGATATAGCCAGCTAATACAGTTGTTTCAATTCTTGAGTCACGAACCGGCCCGAAATGAGCCAGCTTCGATCCATCGAACCAATGGTTTCAACGGGATAATCCAGACTATTCCCATAGTAACATAGAACGCTGCCTGAACGAGAATAGGCCAGCCACCGACGACTTGCGCCAGGCTTGCGACGAACGCCGCCCAGACGACGATCAACAGCAGGATCAGCGCGATTCCGGCCAGTTTTCGCGACGAAGGCTCGGGCGGAGGCATGGCTGGCGCCCCTAGCACGGGAGCGCGGCGAAGTCCGGCTGTCTGTTACTCGCAGATCGTCGGCGCGGATGGTCCCTGCGGCGACGCATAGCAATTGCCGCCGGCTGCGTCGGCCCGGTTTTCACTGCGCATCGCGACGACCAGCGCCGCGCTGATGGCGAGGACAACAAAGACGGTAATCGCTTTGACACGCATGATGACACCCTCGATCGCGGCATGAATGCGCGCCGCAACCGATACCACGGTACCATTCAACTATCGGTAAACGAAGGGCAGTATCGACCAACCGCACCTCTGCGGCCGCTCTCGGCCGTAGTTTGCCGCGGTTGTGGCTTTTTAGCCACGAACGTCCGTCAGCGATTGAACAGCTCGACGCCCTCCGGAGAAGCGAATGCGTCCAGCGGAATGTCCCATTCATCGGCTGGAATGGTCTCGGTCAGTCGCTGCAGCGGCCAGCCGACGCCGATCAGCCGTGCGCCGCTCTTTCTCAGCCGGACGAGCGCGCGGTCGTAATGGCCCTTGCCACGCCCAAGCCGGGTGCCGTTCCCGTCGATCGCGATCAGCGGCACAAATATCAAATCGGGCTCGACGATTGGCGTGCTGCGCTTGGGCTGCATGATCCCGAACGGTCCGCCTTCCAGCGGATCCCCGGCGCGGAACTTGAACGGCTTTGCCGGATGGTCGAACGCCGGAAAAGCAACGATGCGTCCCACCGCCCGCGCTTCCTCGATCGCCAGCTGCGGGCTGATCTCGGAACCGAGCGGGGCATACCCGCCGACGACCTTCGCCTCGGCACACAGCGATGTCAGGTGCTGGGCGAGCCGCTGCTCGAGCAAGGTGCGTTCGCCGTCCGACAAGGTTCGGACGAACGCCTTGCGCGCGTCGAGGGCCGCGCGCCGCAGCGCTTCCTTGCCCAGCGGCTCCATCTCAGGCCGCGGCCCGGAAAAGAAGGGAGGTGACGGGACCACCATGGCCGTTTGCCCTAAAATCCTCTGACGCCAAAACGTCAGGTGGGCGCCGTATGCTCCCGACCCAGCGGAAACCCGCGTGGCCGGGGCAGGGACAGCTCCCTTGGATGTCTATCGCCTCAGGGATTTTCCGAAGGCTCGCACCGGGTAGTGCCCGTCGCTTCCAACCTAGGGGTTAGCGCCTTCATTCTCAAGCGCCAGCGCCAGCGATTCGAGGCGGTCGGCGAGCGTCTCGGCGCGCAGGATCAGCGCCGGATCGGGCCGCATCGGCTGCGGCGGAGCTGTGGCGGCCTCCGGACTTTTGTCGATCAGCTGGTCGGCGAGCAGCAACGAGGCGAACAGGAACTGCCGCGCCTCGCTTAGCGTGCCGAGCCCGGCGAGCGCCTCGCGGCTCTTGCCGTCGACCAGCCGCGCGGCCGCCCGAAGATTGTCCTCTTCGCCCTCGCGGCAGGCGACCTGGTAGGTGCGCCCCGCGATATTGAGGTCGATCAGCTGGGCCATCAGGCAGCGGCCTCGCGGATGAGCTCGTCGAGCTCCTCGACGACTTCGCGGACCTTCGCGCGCAGTTGCTCATCGCGCTCGGCGGTCGGCTCCCGGTTCGTCAGGGCCCGTTCGATCCGCTGGAGCGCGCGCTCCGCCCGATCGAGTGCCGACGAAATGTCGCTGTCGTCCATCGCCGATCGGACTACGCAAGTTGGCAATCACGGGCAAGCATTGACGGCGCGATTTGACGCGACGGGCAGGGCGGCTAATGGGGCCGCAACATCGCCCGGACTCCCGGGTGAGCGGAAACCCCATAAGCGGAGCCCATGCAGCCGACCGACCGCCGCCTCGCCAACGCCATTCGCGCCCTCGCGATGGATGCGGTTGAGGCCGCTAATAGCGGGCACCCGGGCATGCCGATGGGCATGGCCGACGCCGCGACGGCCTTGTTCACTCGGCATTTGAAGTTCGACGCCGCAGATCCGCGCTGGCCCGACCGCGACCGCTTCGTCCTGTCGGCCGGCCACGGCTCGATGCTGGTCTACGCGCTGCTTTATCTCACCGGCTACGAGCGCCCGACGCTGGATGACATCAAGCGCTTCCGCCAGCTCGGTTCGCCGACGGCTGGGCACCCGGAGAATTTCGAGTTGCCGGGCATCGAGGTCACAACCGGCCCGCTCGGGCAGGGCGTGGCGATGGCCGTCGGCATGGCGATCGCCGAGCGGCACTTGAACGCTGTCTATGGCGATGAGCTGGTCGACCATCGGACCTTCGTCATCGCCGGAGACGGCGACCTGATGGAAGGCGTCAACCACGAAGCCGTGGGGCTTGCCGGGCACCTGAAGCTCGGCCGGTTGATCGTGCTGTGGGACGACAACCGGATCACGATCGACGGCTCGACCGACCTGTCGCGGAGCGAAGATGTCGTCGCGCGCCACCAGGCGGCGCAATGGCATACCTGCGAGTGCGACGGGCTTAACGCCGACGACGTCAGCCGAGCGATCGGCGAAGCGCTCGCCGATCCGCGCCCCAGCCTGATCCGCTGCAGGACGATCATCGGCTTCGGCGCGCCCAACAAGCAGGGCACGGCGGCGACGCACGGAGCGGCGCTGGGCAAGGATGAAGTCGCGGCGGCGCGGGCGGAGCTGGGGCTCGACGCCGAGGAATTCACCGTGCCCGACGACGTGCTGACCGCCTGGCGCGCGGCCGGCAAGCGCGGCGCGGTCGATCACGCCCTGTGGAAGGAGCGGCTGGACGAAAGCAGCCGGAAGGACGAGTTCCTGGCGCAGCTCAACGGCAAGGTCAGCGATGCCTGGCTCCGGCCCTACCTCCAGAAATTGCTCGCCGAGCTGAAGCCCGTCGCCACCCGCAAGGCCTCCGAAATGGCGCTGGAGGCGATCAACCTCGCGATCCCCGCGACGATCGGCGGCTCCGCCGACCTGACCGGCTCGAACAACACCAAAACGAAGGCACTCGAACCGCTCACCGCGGACAATTACGCCGGTCGCTACGTCTATTACGGCATCCGTGAGTTCGGCATGGCGGCGGCGATGAACGGCATGGCGCTGCACGGCGGCGTCATCCCCTATGGCGGGACCTTCCTGGTCTTCACCGATTACGCCCGCCCGGCGATCCGCCTGAGCTCGCTGCAGCGCGCCCGTGTGGTCTACGTGATGACCCACGATTCGATCGGGCTCGGCGAGGACGGGCCGACCCACCAACCGATCGAGCATTTGCAGAGCCTTCGGGCGATGCCGGGCCTCGAAGTTTTCCGTCCTGCCGATGCCGTCGAGACGGCCGAATGCTGGGCGCTGGCCTTGGCGAGCGAAACGCCCAGCATCCTCGCGCTGACGCGCCAGAACCTCCAACCGCTGCGAACCGAACCGACGGACGAGAATTTGAGCGCGCGCGGCGCCTATCGCCTCAAAGCCGCGGAAAGCGCGCGGAAAGCGATCATCGTCGCGACCGGTTCTGAAGTCGAAATCGCGCTTGGTGCCGCGGAGCGCCTTGAAGCGCAGGGCGTGGGTACCGACGTCGTCTCGATGCCCTGCACCGAGCGTTTCGACGCGCAGCCGTGGGATTATCGCGAGGACATCCTGCCCGACGTGAGCAACCGGCAGATCCTGCGCGTCTCGATCGAGGCCGGCGCGACTTACGGCTGGGAGCGCTACGTCGGCCTCCACGGCCTCAAGATCGGCATCGATCGCTTCGGCGTCTCGTCCCCGGCGGCCGACGCCTATGACTATTTCGGCCTGACCCCGGACAAGGTCGCCGCCCGCATCACCGACTTCATGAAACAACGAGGAATAGAATGACCAAAGTCGCCATCAACGGATTTGGCCGCATCGGCCGGCTGGTCGCCCGCGCGATCCTCGAGCGGCCCGATTGCGGGCTCGAGCTGGTCAGCGTCAATGACCTCGCCGATGCCAAGTCGAACGCCTGGCTGTTCAAGCATGACAGCGTGCACGGCAAATTTCCGGGCGAGGTGACGACCGACGGCAACGACATCGTCGTCGACGGCAGGCGGATCCACGTGACTGCGGAGCGCGACCCGGCCAAGCTGCCGCACAAGGCCAACCGCGTCGATATCGCGCTCGAGTGCACCGGGTTCTTCGCCGACCGCGAAAGCGCCCAAAAGCACATCGACGCTGGGGCGCGGAAAGTGCTGATTTCGGCGCCGGCCAAGGGCGTCGACCTCACCGTGGTCTATGGCGTCAACGACGACAAGCTGATGGCCGATCACACCATCGTCTCGAACGCATCGTGCACGACCAACTGCCTCGCGCCGGTCGCCAAGGTGCTCAACGACGCGCTGGGAATCGAGCGCGGCCTGATGACCACGGTCCACGCCTACACCAACGACCAGAAGATCCTCGACCAGATCCACTCCGACCTGCGGCGGGCGCGGGCAGCGGCGATGTCGATGATCCCCACGACGACGGGCGCCGCCCGTGCGGTCGGCGAGGTGCTTCCGGAGCTCAAGGGCAAGCTCGAC
>DATENV010000112.1:0-2733 GCA_035274805.1 Sphingomicrobium sp.
CACCGCTTATCTCGCCGAGGCGGCGTTCAGGATCATGATGGAGTCGGGCGTGCTTCCCGCCGGCTCGGTCCAGCTCATCGTCGGTGGCGTCGGTGACCTGTTCGACCACCTTACCGGTCAGGACATCGTCAGCTTCACCGGTTCGGCGCACACCGCGCTCAAGCTCAGGACTCATCCGACCGTGATGCGTGAATCGGTACGTTTCGTGGCCGAGCAGGACAGCCTCAATGCCTCGCTGCTCGGGGCCGACGCGGCGCCCGGAACAGCCGAGTTCGACCTGTTCATCAAGGAAGTCGCGACCGAGATGACCGTCAAGGCGGGGCAGAAATGCACTGCGATTCGCCGGGCGATGGCGCCCGCGCAACATCTCGACGCGGTCGAGCAGGCGCTCGGCGAGCGGCTCGCCAAGACCAGGGTCGGCGACCCGCGCGCCGAGGACACCCGCATGGGCGCGCTGGTCAGCCTCAGCCAGCGCGACGACGTGCGCGAGAAGATCGCGCAGCTCGAAGCGGCGGGCGCCCGCATCGTCGCCGGCGACCCCGATGCAGAGTCGCCGATTCCCGGCGGCGCATTCCTCCCGCCCGTGCTGCTGCGCACCGACGATCCGTGGCAGACCGCCGCGGTCCACGATTGCGAACCGTTCGGCCCGGTCTCGACCATCATGCCCTACAAGGACATCGCCGACGCGATCGCGCTCGCCAATCGCGGCAGGGGCAGCCTCGTCCTGTCGCTGTTCACCCATTCGCCCGACGCCGCGCGCGACTTCGTCCAGGGCGCGGCGGCCTATCACGGCCGGATGCTGGTAATCGACCGCACCAATGCCGCGGAATCGACCGGTCACGGCTCGCCCCTGCCGGTGCTCGTCCATGGTGGGCCTGGCCGTGCGGGCGGGAGCGAGGAGATGGGCGGCGTGCGCGGGGTCAAGCATTACATGCAGCGGACCGCGATCCAGTCTTCGCCGGCGATGATCGCGGCGATCAGCGAGCAATATATCCCCGGCGCGCCCAAGCACATCATCGACGTGCACCCGTTCCGGCTGAAGATGAGCGAGCTCCACATCGGCGACACGTGGAAGACGCCGAGCCGCACAGTTACCCTCGAGGACATCGAGCATTTCGCCGAGTTCACCGGCGACAAATTCTACGCCCACATGGACGAGGAAGCCGCCAAGGCGTCGCCGATCTTCGAGGGCCGCGTCGCCCACGGCTATTTGATCCTGAGCTTCGCCGCGGGGCTGTTCGTTGACCCCGATCCGGGGCCGGTGCTGGCCAACACGGGCCTCGAGAATCTCCGCTTCCTGACCCCGCTCTATCCGGGCGACTCCATGCGCGTCGAGCTTAGCGTGCGGTCGAAATCGCTCAAAAGCGATGAGACCGGCGTGGTCCGCTGGGCGGTCGAGATCTTCAACCAGAAGGACGAGCTGGTCGCGACGTACGACCTCCTGACCGAGAACGTGCCCTAGCGAGGGCAACCTCGCGCACCACCGTTCGTTTTCAGGTGGAGTTTCCGAGAGGGAGAAGATCGATGAAAGTCAGCGAAGTGATGACCCGCGAGGTCCAGACTGTGCGTCCCGACCAGCCGGTGCAGGAAGCCGCGAGCTTCATGCTCAGCGCGGATACCGGCTCGATCCCCGTCGCCGACGGCGACCGGCTGATCGGCATGATCACCGACCGCGACATCGCGGTGCGCGGAATTGCCAAGGGCTACGGCCCCGACACGCCGGTGCGCGAGCTGATGACCGACGACCTCGTGATCGTGCGCATCGACGACAGCATCGAAGACGCGGCCAGCAAGATGAGCGAGGCGCAGGTGCGCCGGCTGCCGGTGATCGACCAGGACGAGCGGCTGTGCGGGATCGTCAGCCTTGGCGACCTCAGCCGCGAGGCGGACGACGATTGCGCCGAGCGGGCGCTCGAGGGCGTGTCGCAGCCCGGCGGCGAGCACCGCCAATAACGCCTAGCGCCCGGCGATATCCTTGATCGCCTGATCGACCAGCCGGGCGTCGCTGCCCCCGTCATGGCGCTCGCCGATCAGCCGCCGCGCTGCCTTGGCGGCGGCATCCGCCGCGGTCGCGCGCAGCTGCTCGACAGCCGAGCGCTCTTCGGCGGCGATCTTGTCCTCGGCCATGCGCGTCCGGCGCTCGATCAGCGCTTCCGCGTCGCTCTTGGCCTTGGCGACGATCTCGTCGGCCTCGTGCCTGGCGCGTTCCATCAAGGCCTGTCGGTCCTTGTCGACTGACTTCGCCTTCTTCTCATATTCGGCCTTGAGCGCCTCCGCCTCCTTGCGCAGCGCCTCGGCCTCGGCGAGCTGCTCACGGATCAGGCCGATCTTGCTGTCGAGCGCCCCGGCGATCGCGCCAGGCACTTTCTTCCAGATCATCACCGCGATGACGAGCAGCATCGCCAGCGCGATCCAGGCCGGCGCGGTCAGCCCGAATGCGGTCGGCTCGGCTTCGTGAGAGGCCGGAGCCTCGGTCGTCGCGGTGGTATGCTGCTCAGGCATTGAGCTCCGCCTTCACCGCTGCGGCGGCTTCCTTGGTATCGACCGTGATGCCGGTCAGGCGCTGGACCATGTCGCGGGTCGCCTCGGCGGCCACTTTCTCGATCTCCGCGCGCGCTGAAACCATTGCGTCGCGGATCTTCGCCTCCGACGATTCAACCTTGAGGTTGATCTTGTCGGCCGCCGCCTTGACCTTGGCCTCGGTCTCGCGGGCGCTCGCCTGCTTGGCTTCCT
>DATENV010000113.1:0-3038 GCA_035274805.1 Sphingomicrobium sp.
TCGGGGGACAGTGAACAACCGCTCTACGTTTGCGATCCAGAACTGCGCAATCGTGGAGGGGGAACCGTCTGAAGCACGCGAAGCGCGATTTCGAAACCGGCCTGCAGGCGCGCATCTCGCATGAGCCAAAGTCAGGCCCGCCGCCCGTCCCGTTCGTCCTGGCGGTCGGAGTCACCGGGCACCGCGCCGACATGCTGCCCGAGGAAAGCGTCCCACGTCTCCAGGCGCGCATCCGCGACGTCCTGGAACGCGTCGAGCGATCGGGCCGGGCACTGCTCGAGGCGGAGCGCGACTGCTTTGCGCCCTTGCCTCCGAAGCTTCGCTTCGTCTCACCGATCGCCGATGGCGCCGACCAGATCGCGGCCGAAGTCGCGCTGCACCTCGGCTGGGAGCTGCAGGCAATCCTGCCGTTCGAGCGCGCCGCCTATCGCGAGAGCCTCGCCAATCACGGCGCGCGCGAGCGATTCGATGCACTGCTCGGATGCTCGACTTGCCTGCTCGAGCTGCCGGGCGATGCCGACCGCGGGCTCGATGCTTATGTGATGACCGGCCGCGCGACGGTTGCACATTGCGACGTCTTGATCGCGGTCTGGGACGGGCTTCCGCCACGCGGCCGCGGCGGCACGGGCGAGGTGGTCCAGCTCGCGCTGACCAACGGCACGGCGATCATCCATGTCCCGGTCGATGAAGGCGGGGACACGCGCATCCTGTGGAGCGCGTTCGACCCGACCGTGGTCACCGTCGCCGACGATCCCGGCGTCGCCCGGCCGCTCGAACAGGCCGACGTCGACGCCTTGCTGCGCGGGCTGCTGATGCCCCCGCCCGACGAACAGGAGCAGAACTTCCTCAAGCGATTCCAGCGCGAGCGCCTGCGCCGGATCCGGACACGGATTGAGTATCCGCTTTTGCTGACCGCCGCTGGCGTTAGGCCGTTCCGCGCGCGCGACTTCACTACGCGTTACGCGGACGCCCAGACTCGCGATGAATGGCAGCGCTATCGCGCCGGCTGCACCGACGCACACAACATCTCCGCCGGCATCGACATGCTGGAGGAATCCTACAGCTGGGCCGACCGGCTCGCGACCCACTTCGCCCAGACCTACCGCAGCGGGCACATCTTCAATTTCGTGCTCGGCGGTGTCGCCGTTTGCCTCGGCCTCAGCGCCTTCATGGCCCCGCACCTGAAGTTCGAGTTTGCCGCGTTCGAACTGCTGATCACGCTGGCGATCATCCTCAACGCCTTCATCGGGTCGCGCAATGAATGGCACCGCCGCTGGCTCGACTACCGCCAGCTCGCCGAGCGGCTGCGGCCGATGCGCACCCTCAAGCTATTGGGGATCGCCGCGCCGGACCCGCCAGGCACCGAGACCAACCCGGTGCCGAAGCGCTGGATCGACTGGTATGCGAGCGGCATCTGGCGGGCGATGGGGTGTCCGTCCGGCGCAATCGACCGGGCGTGCGCGGCGCGGCTCGGCCAGGCGATCGCGGAGCATGAGGTCGCACCGCAGGTCGGCTATCACGAACGCAATGCCAAGCAGATCGAGCTGCTCGACCATCGGCTTGGACAGATCGGCATGGTGCTGTTCGCCGCGACGCTGCTCGTGTCGGTCGCGACCTTGGTCGGGCTGGGCATCGGATCCGACTATGTGACCAGGTTCGGCAACTGGTTCACCCTCGTCTCGGCGGGCTTCCCGGCGCTCGGCACCGCGGTGTTCGGCATCCGCTTCCAGGCCGATTTTGGCGGCGATGCGCTGCGCTCGATGGCCACGGCGAGCACGCTGCGGCAGATCGAGCAGGAGCTGCGCAAGGACGTCGGCCTGTCGCGCGCCGCGGACCTTGCCGAGCAGGCCGCGCGGATCATGCTGGCCGACCTCGACGAATGGCGGCTGGTGAACCAGCAGCGCGACCTGTCGGTCGGCTAGTCCTTCTCGCCCCAGCGCCAGCGCCACCCGCCGCGGGTGGTGCGCGCGGTAATCAGGATCAGCAGCAGTGACAGCGGAACCAGGAGCGCGATGACAATCACCGGCTGGTCGCCGAAGAAGAAGGCGAGCCCGCCTACGAGCGCGATAAAAGCGAGCGTCACCGCCCATCCCTGCCAGCTGATCGGCAGCCCGGCGCCGTAACCGTAGCGCTTCGGCGCAAACCATTCAGGACCGTCGGTCATTTGCTCGTCTCCTTGGGCGGGCGCCCACGCTTGCGGCGGACGGGCGCCTTCAACTTCACCCCGCGCGCGGCAAGCGCCTCGCGCAGCAGGCATTCGACCTGGGCGTTGACGCTGCGCAGGTCGGCCGCGGCGCAGCGCTCCACCGCCGCCCACAAGGCCGGATCGACGCGTAACGGATACGCCTTGCGGTCGGCGGCCTCGGCCATGGCCTATGTGTAGAGCGTGCCGGTGTTGACGACGGGCTGCGTGTCGCGCTCGCCGCACAGCACGACCATCAGGTTCGAGACCATCGCCGCACGCCGCTCGTCGTCGAGCTCGACGACATTCTTCTCGCTCAGCATCTCGAGCGCCATCTCGACCATGCCGACCGCGCCCTCGACCAGGGTCTTGCGCGCCGCGACGACCGCCTGCGCCTGCTGTCGGCGAAGCATCGCGCCCGCGATCTCCTGCGCGTAGGCGAGGTGGGTGAAGCCGCATTCGTCGACGGTGATCCCGGCGACGGCGAGACGGGCCTGAAGCTCGGTCCGAAGCTCGCTCCCGACCTGGTCGTGGTTGCCGCGCAGCGTCACTTCCTGGTGCTCGAAATCGTCATACGGGTAGCGCGAGCCGATCGTGCGGATCGCCGCCTCGACCTGGACGCGCACGAACTGCTTGTAATCGTCGACGTCGAACAGGGCCTGCGCGGTGTCGACCACGCGCCAGACGATCTGCGCCGCCATCTCGATCGGATTCCCGCGCAGGTCGTTGACCTTGATCTTCTCGGAAATGAAATTGTTGGCGCGGACCGACAGCTTCTTCTTCGCGAGCCACGGCCAGGTCCAGCGCAGTCCGGTCGCCCGGTCGGTCCCGCGATAGGCGCCGAACAGGGTGATCG
>DATENV010000114.1:0-5859 GCA_035274805.1 Sphingomicrobium sp.
CGCGACGGTCACGCTGATCGACGAGGACGACAAGAAGGTGAAATACCAGCTCGTCGGCCAGACCGAAGCCGACGCGAAGGTCGGGCGGATCAGCTACAATTCGCCGCTCGGACGCGCGCTGATCGGCCGCCAGAAGGGCGAGGAGGTCGAGGTCACGACCCCGTCGGGCGACCGCTATTACGAGATCAAAAAGATCGAGTTCATCTAAGGTGGAGCGCTTCCCGCGCACCGCGACCAACGTCATCGTCGCATTCACGGCGCTGGCCTGGGTGCTGACCGCGCTGGCCGGCTATTCCGACCAGGCCGCCTACGCGCTCGGCTTCATCCCGCTCCGCCTGACCGCGCCCGTGGGCGGGCTTGCGGCTGTTCCCGAGTTCCTAACGCCGCTCACGGCGACCCTGGTGCACTCGGGGCTGATCCACCTCGGCTTCAACCTGCTGATGCTCGTCTGGTGCGGTGCGGCGGTCGAGCGCGTGCTCGGCGGGACGGGCATCGTGGGCCTGTACCTGGTCGGCGCGTACGCCGCCGCGGGAGCGCAATGGGCGCTCGACCCGACCGGCACGACGCCGATGGTCGGCGCCAGCGGGGCGATCAGCGCGGTGATGGGCGCATTCGCGCTGAGCTTCGGCCGCGCCAAAGCCTTTACCAGCAATTTGCGCGTCAACCGCTGGATCAACGTCGCGTGGTTGCTCGTCGCCTGGGTCGCGTTGCAGGTGATGATGGGCTGGCTCGCCGGCGGGCAGGGCTATCTGCTGGCAACGCCCGCGCATGTCGGCGGCTTCGCGGCGGGGCTGCTGCTCCAGCGGCCGCTGCTGTTGTGGCGCTACCGCTCCGCCTGAGCGGGCGTCTGCTTCGGCCGTTGAATGCCATCCGACTCCGGCTCGAGCAGCCGGTGCAGATGGACGACCACATATTTGATCTCGGCGTCGTCGACCGTGCGCTGGGCCTTGCCGCGCCACGCGTCTTCTGCCTCGGCGTAACTATCGTAGATGCCGACGAGGTCGATGGTGCCGAGATCGAAGTCGAGGCCGCGCGGATCCTTGACCCGTCCGCCGAAGACCAGGTGGAGCTTGCTCATGACGGTTTCGCTACCGCATCTGCCGGGTTTCGTCAGCCCTTGTTGCGGACGGATTCGGCGGCGGCATTGGCCGAGGCGCGCGCAGCGTCGGTGAGACCGTCCAGCAGGTTGCGGATGGTTTCCTGGCCCTTGTCGCGGCTGATGCCGAGTTCCTCGAGGCGCTGCGAGCCGGTGTCGCGCGCGGCGGCAAACGCCGTGCGAGCGCTGTCCTTGACGCGTCGGGCCGTCGGCCGGACGAGCCGAGCCTCGGTTTGGGTGCGCGGAAGCAAGGCCGCGATCAGCGCGCCCGCGGCGAGGCCGCCGGCAAGCGCAATCAGCGGCGCTTCGCCGAGCGTGTCGGCGGCGCGTCCGCGAGCGCTGTCATAAGCTTCGATCGCGCGCTGGCGGGATGAGCTGCTGCTGCCCCTTTCGCTCGCGCTACGGCTGCTGTCCTGGTCAATCATTGAACTTTCTCCGTGTGGTCTTGCCTGGCCTTGGCTTTGGCCGTTTTCCGAGTCTTGCGTTTCTCCCCGACGCTGCCGGCGATCTTGCCGGCGAGGTCCATCAGCGGTTCGCGGGCGAGGAACATGGCAATGGCCGCGACGACGCCGGTCGCGGCGAGCGGCCGCGAGCGCACCGCATCGACGGTGTTTTCGGCGAGGTCGGCGCCCTTTTCCTTGGCACCCTGCCACGCGCCGCGAGCCAGCGTGCCGGGGCTGAGCCGCTCCTGAAGCTCGTGCGCAGTCGCCATCACCCGCGATCGGCTGCGGTCGACGGCAATCCGCGCGGCGGCGATTTCGGGCGTGTCGGTCACAGGTCGCGCCCCAGCCGCTGATAGCCGTACCAGCCGAGCAGGCCGGCGATGACGGCGAAGATGAGCATGCCGACGAAGCCCGCGGCGAGCGGACCGATGAACCTTGTGAGGGCGAGCACAACGCCAACCGCGAGCGCAGTGATCGCCGCAAGCGCGCAAATGAACGCAACGCCGAACAGGGCCCCCGGCAAGGCCAGCGCTTTACCCTTGGCGGCGGCGATCGTCTTGTAGAGGTCGATCTCGGCGCGCGCATAGTCCTTGCCCTGCTCGATGAGCTCGTGGACGAGCTCACCGACGGGGCGCTCGGGCCGCGGCGGTCCAGGATCGGCCGGTTTCAGCATCGTGCCCGACTCCTTAGGCCTCGTCGTCGTCTTCGTCGTCGCGGACGAGCCCGGTCTTCAGCAGACGGGCGACGACAAACCCGACCACCGCCGCTCCGGCGAGCGCGATGCCGGGGCTGTTGCGGACGAAATTGCGCGTGTCCTCGATCAGCTCGTCGGGATCCTTCTCGGCGATGGTGTTGGCGGCATTCTCGATCGCGCCGGCGGCGCGGCGAGCATAATCGCCATATTCGGCGCCAAGCCGTTCCTCGATCCCCGGCGCGGTATCACCGACCATCTTCGAGACGTTGGCGAGCGCTTCCGCGGTGCGTTCGAGGCCCTGGGTAACGATGCCGCGTGCTTTTTCGCCGGCCTGTCCGGCCAGTTGCTCGCGGCCGCTCCGCAAGCGCTCGGCAAGACCCCCCCCGGGGCTTCCGCTGCCGGTCACCGGCCGCTCGGCATCGCCGCGCGGTGCCGGAATTTCCCTCTCCGCGACCAAAGCCGTGTCCTCCACCGTGAGCGTGTCGCCGTCGCTCGTCTTGGACGCGCCGGCAATTACCGTATCCGTCCCGTCGGGCAAAGCAGCAGTCTTGTCGTCGACCATGGCCAGTACTCCTTCTCTGCCGATTCAACCCTGAGCCTTCGGCCTTCGTTCCAGTGCGCCGCGGCGAAAGTTGCACGCCCGGACGCGCCGCTTATAGGCCTTGGCACCAGCCGATATTGTTACGCGTCCGCAAGAAGGAAAGCCATGACTGCCATTGTCGATGTTCACGCCCGCCAGATCCTCGACAGCCGCGGCAATCCTACCGTCGAGGTCGACGTGACGCTGGAGGACGGGAGCATGGGGCGCGCCGCGGTCCCGTCCGGCGCCTCGACCGGCGCGCACGAGGCGATTGAGCTGCGCGACGGCGACAAGAGTCGTTGGGGCGGCAAGGGCGTCGGCAAGGCGGTGGAGGCGGTCAACGGCGCAATCGCGGAGACGGTCGTCGGTCTCGATGCCGAGGACCAGGCGGGGATCGACGGGGCGCTGATCGCGCTCGATGGGACGGACAACAAGGGCCGGCTCGGCGCCAATGCGATCCTCGGTGTCAGCCTGGCAACCGCCAAGGCGGCCGCGGATGCGCTGGGACTGCCGCTCTACCGCTATGTCGGCGGGGTCGACGCGAACCTGCTGCCCGTGCCGATGATGAATATCCTCAACGGCGGGGTGCACGCCGACAACGGCATCGACTTTCAGGAATTCATGGTGATGCCGGTCGGCGCGCCCGACTTCGCCGAGGCGCTGCGCTGTGGCGCGGAGATTTTCCACGCGCTCAAGAGCGCATTGCATTCCGCCGGTCTGTCCACCGCCGTCGGCGATGAGGGCGGGTTTGCGCCCGCGATTGACTCTTCTCGCGAGGCGCTTGACTTCATCGGGAAGGCCGTCAGCGCGGCCGGATACAGCCTCGGCGAGGACGTGTGGCTCGCGCTCGATTGCGCGTCGACCGAATTCTTCAAGGACGGCGCGTACCGGATGGAGGGGGAGGGCAAGACCCTCTCGCCGGCCGAGATGTCCGATTATCTCGCCGACCTCGCCGCCAACTATCCGATCGCGTCGATCGAGGACGGCATGGCCGAGGATGACATGGCAGGCTGGAAGGCGTTGACCGAAAAGCTCGGGCAGCGCGTTCAGCTGGTCGGCGACGACCTGTTCGTCACCAATGTGAAGCGATTGCAGCAGGGCATCACCGACGGCATCGCCAATTCGATCCTGGTCAAGGTCAACCAGATCGGCTCGCTCACTGAGACCATCAATGCGGTCCGGATGGCTCAGAGCAACGGCTACACCGCGGTGATGTCGCACCGCTCGGGCGAGACCGAGGATTCGACCATCGCCGACCTGGCGGTCGCGTTGAGTTGCGGTCAGATCAAGACGGGCAGCCTCGCGCGATCCGACCGGACGGCGAAATACAACCAGCTGCTGCGCATCGAGGAAGAGCTTGGCGAGACCGCGCGATATGCGGGCCGCGCGGCGGTGAAGTCGTACCGTCCCGGCTGATCCACAACTTTATCCCCGCTTTGTCCACCAAACCATTCTTTTCACTTGCGTTCGTGAGTCCTTCGTGATTCCTTCGATGACGTCATGGGGGGACCGAACCGCATCTTCGCGCTGATCCGCCGGGTTGCAATGCCGGCCCTCGCCGTGATCGTCGTCGGGACCTTTGCCGGCCATGCCATCGCCGGCCCAAACGGCATCCTGGCCTGGGGTAGCTATCACCGTGCGCTTCAGCAGCGGCAGGCCGAGCTTGGCCAGCTTCAGCGGGAGCAGGCACAGCTGCGCCATCGCTCGCAGCTGCTCGACCCGCGCAAGGCCGATCCCGACATGGCTGACGAGCTGGTGCGCAAGGACCTCGGCCTGGTCCGCCCCGACGAGGTGATCATCCCGCTCGACTAGGGCATCGCGCCGATTGGTTGCCGCCCACCAAAGCCCTGCCTATAGGCGAGGCCGTACCCAGATTGAGAGAGATCGCCGTGGCGCGTTCCGCCAAGAAAACCGCCGTTTCTTCCACATCGCCCGCCGAGCCGAAGGTTGAGCGGCCGCGGCAGCCAAAGCGCTACAAGGCGGACAAGGACCAGCTGCTTCAATTCTATCGCGAGATGCTGCTGATCCGCCGGTTCGAGGAGCGTGCCGGCCAGCTCTACGGCCTGGGGCTCATCGGTGGCTTCTGCCACCTCTACATCGGCCAGGAAGCGGTCGCGGTCGGCCTCCAGTCGGCGATGACCGTCGGCATGGACAGCGTGATCACCGGCTATCGCGACCATGGCCACATGCTCGCCTATGGCATCGACCCCAAAGTGATCATGGCCGAGCTGACCGGGCGCGCCGCCGGAATCTCGAAGGGCAAGGGCGGGTCGATGCACATGTTCAGCGTCGATCATGGCTTTTACGGCGGTCACGGCATCGTCGGCGCGCAGGTGCCGCTCGGCACCGGGCTCGCGTTCAAGCACAAATATGCCGAGGACGGCGGCGTCTGCCTCACCTACATGGGCGCCGGGGCGGTCAACCAGGGCCAGGTCTACGAGGCCTTCAACATGGCCAAGCTGTGGGACCTGCCGGTCATCTACGTGGTCGAGAACAACCAATATGCGATGGGTACCTCGATCGCGCGCTCGTCGGCGGAGCCTTTACTCTACCGGCGCGGCGCGGCGCACCGCATTCCCGGCCTGCAAGTCGACGGGATGGATGTGCTGAGCGTTCGCGGCGCCGCGGAAGTCGCGCTCGAGTGGACGCGGAGCGGCAAGGGACCGATCCTGATCGAGTTCCTGACGTACCGCTATCGCGGCCATTCGATGTCGGACCCGGCGCGGTATCGGACGCGCGAGGAAGTTCAGGAATATCGAGAACATCGGGATCCTATCACGCACGCCGAGCGCGAGCTCGAGGCGCTGGGCGTGAAGGAGGAAGAGCTCAAAGCAATCGACAAGGAAATCAAGGACATCGTGGTCGAAGCTGCAAAGTATGCTGAAGATGCGCCCGAGCCCGAGGCGGCCGAGCTGGCGACCGACGTTCTGGTAGGGACTTACTGATGCCGGTCGAGCTCAAGATGCCCGCTTTGTCCCCGACGATGGAGGAGGGAACGCTCGCCAAATGGCTGGTCAAGGAAGGCGATGACGTCCGTTCGGGCGAT
>DATENV010000115.1:0-3786 GCA_035274805.1 Sphingomicrobium sp.
AGCCAGCCGATGACGGCGCCGGTCGCCATCGCGACGATGATCATGAATAGGACCGCAATATCCATGCTCGGGACTCCGAGAACAAAGTAGGAACACTAACGTATTATGGCCCTAGTCTCAACTGCTTTCGCGGCCGTGGGAAGCGCCTCGCGCCGGCAATCCACAGAAAACGGAACGAAGGCGTGAAAACTTCGCTAGGGCTTCCGAGGAGCAGGAGCAGAACATGTCCATCCGCAAGATGATCGCCCTTCACCCGGACGTCGCCGGGCACGTCAACCAGCCGCTCGGCGATGCCGCCCACCACCTGATGTATTGCGCGCGCATGTGCCTGAGCTGCGCCGATGCCTGCGCGGCCGAGAAGATGGACATGCGCCAGTGCATCCGCGTCTGCCTCGATTGCGCCGACGTGTGCGAGGCGACCGGCAAGCTTTCGGTGCGGCGGACGGGATCGAACGAGCAGGTGCTGCGCGAGATGCTCGAGCTATGCGCCCGCGTCTGCGACGAATGCGCGGCCGAGTGCGAGAAGCACGACCACGAGCATTGCAAATTGTGCGCGCAAATGTGCCGGGAATGCGCCGCCGATTGCCGCGTCGCGGCGGAATCGATCCAATAAGATCCTCCCCGTTCCGGGGAGCAGCTTAGGCCGCCTTAAGTGCCTGTTCTTTCCGCCACTTGGCGAGCTTCTTTAACACCATGTCGCGCTTCAGGCGCGAGAGGTGGTCGATGAACAGCACGCCGTTCAGATGGTCCATCTCGTGCTGGAGGCAGACCGCGAGCAGACCGTCGATGTCCTCCTCATAAGCCTTGCCGTCGGCGTCCTTCCAACGGGCGCGGATGCGGTCGGGCCGCATCACCTCGGCATATTGCTCGGGCACCGACAGGCAGCCCTCGGTGTAAGGGACCTCGCTATCCGAGTGCCACAGCACCTCGGGGTTGATGAACACGCGGGGATCGCGGACCGGCTCGCCGCCCTCTTCCTCGGGTTCCTGGAGGTCGATCACCAGCAGCCGGATCGGCACGCCGACCTGGACCGCGGCAAGGCCGATGCCGGGCGCCTCGTACATCGTCTCGAACATGTCGGCGACGAGCGTTCTCAGCTCATCGTCGAACTTCTCCACCGGCTTGCTGATTTGCCGGAGGATCGGGTCGGGCGTCTCGTAGATTCGGCGAATGGCCATGGGTCGAATTTAGGCTTTCAGGTCAGGGGGTTCAAGAAACGCGCCGGGCTCCCCACCGCGCGATCAGGAACACTGCCAACGCATAAGCGGCGGCAACCCCGATCTGGGCAGCGCGGCTGTCATCGAACCATTTGAGGCCGGCGAAGAAGGCCACCATCAAAGCGAAGATGATCCCGATCGAGATGCTGGTGCGATTCATTTTTCCCCCTGTCATGTAACTGGCCAGCGCGCGAAGCGGCGCACTTACGAAATCGGAGGCCTTGCCCGCAAGGATGTCACGAAATTGGACGCCTAGCCCGCAAGGCCTGGGCAAGCGTGCCTTCGTCGAGATAGTCGAGCTCGCCGCCGACCGGAAGTCCGTGCGCCAACTGGCTGAGGCGGATGGGAAAGCTCTCCAGCCGCTCGGCGAGATAATGCGCGGTCGTCTGGCCTTCGAGCGTGGCGTTCATCGCCAGCACCACCTCGTCGATCCCGCCGGCCGACACGCGGCGGACGAGCTGGTCGATGGTCAGATCCTCGGGCCGCACCCCTTCGAGCGCCGACAAACGCCCGCCGAGGACATGATAGCGGCCGGGGAACAGGCGCGAGCGGTCGAGCGCCCACAGGTCGGCGACTTCCTCGACCACGCACAGCATCTTCTCGTCGCGGCGCGGGTCCTTGCAGATGCTGCACGGGTCCGACGTGTCGACGTTGCCGCAGGTCGAGCAGGTCGATAGCTTCTCCGACACGTTCTCGAGCGCCGAGAGCAGCGGCTGGAGCGCAGTCTCGCGCTTCTTCATCAGGTGGAGCACCGCGCGGCGCGCCGAGCGGGGACCGAGCCCCGGCAGCCGCGCCAGCGCCTGCGACAGCGCTTCGATCTCCTGACTGGCCATATCGCGCACTCCTTGACCGCGGTTGCCCTGCCCCGCAAGTGCGGCGCCATGCGCATCGTCTTCATGGGATCGCCGGAATTCGCGGTGCCGAGCCTCGATGCGCTGGTCGAGGCGGGGCACGAGGTCGCCGCGGCCTATTGCCAGCCGCCACGGCCAGCCGGTCGCGGCAAGGCCGAGCGCAAGACGGCGGTGCACGGGCGCGCCGAGCAATTGGGCATCCCGGTGCGCACGCCGCGGACCCTGCGCGACGAGGAGGAGCAGGCCGGCTTCCGGGGACTCGACGCCGATCTCGCGGTGGTGGCCGCCTACGGCCTGATCCTGCCCAGGCCGATCCTCGAAGCGCCCAAGGCGGGGTGCATCAACGTCCACGCGTCGCTGCTGCCGCGCTGGCGCGGGGCGGCGCCGATCCAGCGCGCGATCCTCGCCGGCGACGAAACCAGCGGCGTCACCATCATGCGGATGGACGAAGGACTGGATACCGGTCCGATGCTGCTCAAGCGCGAGCTCGATATCCGCGGCAAGAATGCCGGCCAAGTCACGGAAGAGTTGGCGAGACTTGGCGCAGCGGCGCTGATCGACTGGCTCGACCATCCGACGACGCCCGAGGCCCAGCCCAATGTCGGCGTCACCTACGCGCCGAAGATCGACAAGGCCGAAGCGCGGATCGACTGGAGCAAGCCCGCCGTCGAGATCGAGCGCCAGGTCCGCGCCTTCAATCCCGTTCCGGGCGCCTGGTTCGAGGCGAACGGCGAGCGGATCAAGTTGCTGGCGGCCGCGGTCGGAGCCGACGCCTCGGGCAAAGCGGGCGAAGTGCTTGATGAGAATCTGAACATCGCCTGCAGTGAAGGCTATGTCCGCCCGCTCAAGGTACAGCGTGCCGGACGCGGCGCGATGACGCCCGGCGAGCTGCTGCGCGGCTTTGCCATTCCGAAGGGCACACTCCTGCAGTGACCCGCTGGCGGCTGACCATCGAATATGACGGCGGGCCGTTCATGGGCTGGCAGCGGCAGGACCATGGCCCGTCGGTGCAGCAGACCCTCGAGGAAGCGCTCCAGCGCATGACGGGCGAGGGCGCGCAGTTCATCGCCGCCGGGCGCACCGACGCCGGCGTCCACGCGCTGGCGATGGCCGCGCACGCCGATGTCGAGCGCCAGCTGACGCCGCACCGGCTGCGCGAGGGCCTCAACGCGCTGGTTCGCCCCCACCCCATCTCGGTGCTCGAGGTCCAACCCGTGGCGGACGACTGGCACGCGCGTTTCTCGTGCGTCGGGCGGCGGTACCTGTACCGGATCCTCAGCCGGCGGGCGCCGCCGGCGATCGACGCGGGCCGTGCCTGGCATATCCCGGTGCCCCTCGACATCGGAGCGATGCGCGAGGGCGCGGCGCATCTCGTCGGCCGTCATGACTTCACCACCTTCCGCTCGGCCCAGTGCCAGTCGGACAGCCCGGTGAAGACGCTCGACCGGCTCGACGTCGCGCGCGTCGGCGAGGAGGTCCACGTGACCGCCGCGGCGCGCAGCTTCCTCCACCACCAGGTGCGATCGATGGTCGGGTGCCTGGCGATGGTCGGGCGCGGCCAGTGGCAGCCCGGCGACATCCGCCAGGCGCTCGAAGCGCGGGACCGCGCGGCGCTCGGCTTCAACGCGCCGCCGCACGGGCTGTACTTCGTCGAGGCGGTGTATCCGGAGACTTGAGCCCTCTCCCGCCTGCGGGAGAGGGTTAGGGTGAAGGTCTGC
>DATENV010000116.1:0-2345 GCA_035274805.1 Sphingomicrobium sp.
TTATATTTGGGGCCAAGTTCCGCCTTCGCCTTGTCGCGCAGCCGGTTGATGGTCGAATGGCCGACCTTGTAGCCGCAGGCCTGGCCCGGCCAGCTGCAATAGCGGTCGACCTCCGACCCGACTTCGAGCGGGTTCGAGCCGTTGCGCTGGACGAAGAAGTCCACGCCCTGCTGGCGGGTCCAGCGCTTCGCGTGGAGGCCGCTGTCGACGACCAGCCGGCAGCAGCGGAAGGCGATCGACTGGAGGTAGCCGAGCCGGCCGACCGGGAAGTCGTCATAGAGACCCAGCTCATCGACCAATTGCTCGGCGTAAAGCGCCCAACCTTCGGAATAGGCATTGAATGAAAGCAGGGTGCGGATGAGCGGCAGCTTGTTGGCATATTCGCCCTGCCAGACGTGGCCGGGGATCGCCTCGTGCGCGGCAAGGTCGGGCAGGCTGTACTTGCTGTGCAGGTCCGTAGTCCGGAGGTTGATCCAGAACTTGCCGGGGATCTTGCCGTCAATCGAGCCCGCGCCGCCATAAGCGCCCGGCGCTCCCGGCTCCTGCTCGGGTGACATGCGCTTCACTTCGAGGTGGCCGGGGACCATCGTCTTGAACCCGCGCGGCAGCACCGTCCGGATCCTGGCGATGCGCTCCTGGATGTAGGCCATGATCTCGGCGCGGCCCTTGTCGCCCTCGCTGAACCTGTACCGCGGGTCTTTGGCCAGCGCCTGCATGCGCTCGCCAACCGAGCCTTGCGAATAACCGAGCGATTTCAGGATCGGGTCCATGCGGCCATGCAGCTCGGCGAGCTGGTCGAGGCCCATCTGGTGGACCTCGTCGGGCGTCATGCTGGTGGTGGTCGAGGACTTGAGCGCCCAGCGGTAATATTCCTCGCCGCGCGGCCGCGACCACATGCCGGCGACGTCGGTGGCGACGGCGCGCTCGGCCCGCAGCTCGTCGATCTGGCGCTGGAGCGCGGGGACAACCTCCGCGGTGGCGATCTTGCGGGCGCGGGCGTCCCAGTCGCCCGGGACCTTCTTCTCTTTCGTGCGCCGCACCAGCGAGTCGACGATGGTGCCGCCTTGCTGGGTGTTCTTGAGTGCGATGGCGAGCTGATCGAGCGCCTTGTCGATCAGAAAGCTGGGCGGGACGAGCCCCTTGGTCCGCGCATCGCGCATCCGTGCGAGCTCGCCGTCGAGCTGATGCGGATATTGCGCAAGCCGGCTGACGTACGCCTCCGCGTCTGCACGATTCTCGACCGGATGATCGGTGTCCAGGAACTGCGGCGTGTCGATATACGCACCAACATTCTGGATCACGACGTAGGGGGTGTTGCGCCAGGCGTCGCCGGCAACCGGCGCGTCGCCGTAGGGCAGCGCCAGACCCTCGAGCTTGGTCCGGAACGCATATTTCGCGACTTCGACGCCGGTCCGCACCTGAAAGGACAATGCCGACGTATCGAGCGCTTCGATGCGCGCGAGATCGGCGCGGACCGTGTCGGCGACGCGTCGCTGGCCGGCGATCGAGCGGTCTGGCAGCTTCGATCGGAGGCCTGCCAGCGCGCCCGTATCGACGCCGAGGCTGGTCGCTTGCGTCGGGTAGAGCCGGAGCAGGTTGTTTGCGACCGAATCGAGCAGCGCGTTGGCCTGGGCGTCGGTCGTCGCGGCGAACGCCGGGGTCGACAGCAGCGGCAACGCGGTAGTTGCGGCGAGGCCGGCGAGCGTCTCGCGCCGGCTGAGCGGGAAGCTGGACAAGGAATATCTCCGCTTAGGCTGGGGGCAGGCGGTGCTCGGCTTCGACCTTCAGGCAATTGCCGTCAATGTCGACGATGCGCACCCGATCGCCGACGGCTGCAGGACCGCCGCGTGCCGACCATTCGCTGTCGCCGAGCTTCACACGGCCGCCGTGGGAGTCGACCGGCTGGACAACGACCACGATCTTGCCGAGCAAGCGGCCGGTCGGGTCATTGAGGAGCGGGTCGGCGCTGTAGTCGTAACGCGATGCATAGAAGCGCCGCCCGGCGAAGTGCACCGCGAGATAAGCGACGAGAGCGAAGATCGCGAGTTGCGGGACCAACCCAAATCCGAGCAGCAGCGCGAGGATTCCCGTGACCATGGCGGCGCCACCGATGAAGATCAGAAAGAAGCCCGGGGCGATAACCTCGGCGATCAGCAGGATGACCCCGCCGATCAGCCACAGCCAGGCCGGATCGATGTCGATGCCCATCATGCGCTGGTGTCCGGAACGCTCGGCGTCACTTTCGGCCTGGAGGCGGCCGGCCGCGGCGCCGACTGCCCGCCGATCGCTTCCTTCGCGAGCTCGCCGATTCCGCCCAGCGTGCCGATCAGCTGGGTCGCCTCGAC
>DATENV010000117.1:0-4983 GCA_035274805.1 Sphingomicrobium sp.
GTGGCTGCATTACGTGACGATCTCCAACCCGGAAGCGATCGAGCCCTTTGCCGAGCTGGGCATCGTGCTGTTGCTATTCTCGATCGGGCTCGAGCTTTCGTTTCGCCGACTGTGGGGGATGCGGCGGCTGGTGTTCGGCGCGGGCGCCGCGGAGCTATTAGTCTCCGCGGCGATCCTCGCCGGCGGGCTGTGGGCAACCGGCGAAAGCACCCCCGGAGCGATCGGGCTCGGGCTGGCGCTCGCGCTGTCGTCGACGGCGATCGTGATTCCGCTGGTCGGGACCCACAGCCCGGTCGGCCGATCCTCACTGGCGATGCTGCTGTTCGAGGACCTGGCGCTGGTCCCGATCGTGTTCCTGCTGGGAGCGCTCGAGCCCCAGGCCGGGGCGGGTGTGGGTTCGCTGCTGAGCACGGTGCTGATCGGCGGAGGAACCGCCGTCGCCATGCTGTTCCTCGGTCGGCTGCTTCTGCCGCCGTTGTTCGCCCAGGCGGCACGGACCAAGAGCCCCGAGCTGTTCCTCTCGGCCTGCCTGCTGGTGGTGATTGTCGCCAGCCTGGTCACCTCGGCGATCGGCTTCTCGGCGGTGCTCGGCGCGCTGATCGCCGGAATCGTCATCGCGGAGACCGAGTATCGCGGCGAGGTTGAGGTCATCACCGCGCCGTTCCGCGGGCTCGGACTTGGCATTTTCCTAATTACCGTCGGGATGAGCGTCGATTTCCGTACCTTGAGCGCGCAGTGGCAGGCGCTGCTCGGGACGCTCCTCGCGGTGCTGCTGGTCAAAGCCGTCGTCACCGCTGTCCTTCTGCGCCTCGGCGGAGCGCGGAATGCGGTGGCCGCGGAAGTCGGCGTGCTGATGGCCTCCCCATCCGAAACCACGATCATCGTGCTCGGATCGGCGACAGCGGCGCAGCTGGTCAGCCGTGACACGGCCGCCTTCTGGCAGATTGTCACCGCCATCGGGCTGACCGTCACTCCGCTTCTCGCCCGGATCGGCCGAGCCGCCGGCAGCCGCTTTGCCGGCGAAGCCATGGCGCGGCAAATGGATGCCTCACTCGACACGGCGGAACCGGGTCAAGTGGTCATTCTCGGCTTCGGCCGGGTCGGGCGCATGGTCGCCGACATGCTCGACGCGCACGGCAAGGACTATCTGGCGATCGACAGCGACGTCGACGGGGTCAGCGCCTCGCGCCACGAGGGCTATGACGTGCTGTTCGGTGACGTTGCCCGTCCGGAATTGATCGAGCAGCTGCGCCAGCGCGAGCCCAGCGCGTTCATCCTGACGATGGACAATCCGGTGCTGGTGATCCGGCTTGCTCGGAATCTCAGGCGGATCTTCCCGGATCTGCCGATCGTCGCCCGGGCCCGCGACACTGGCCATGCCGCCGAGCTGTACAAAGCCGGCGCGACCGACGCCGTGCCGGAAACACTCGAAGCATCGCTGCAGCTGTCGGAGGCGGTTCTGGTCGATTTGGGAGTCCCGATGGGGCCGGTGATCGCCTCGATCCACGAAAAACGCGACGAACTACGCGCCGAAATCAAGGCGGAGGCGGAACTGGAACAAGCGCCTCGCCTCGGCGGTCGGCGACTGCGGGACGCCCGTTAAGCAGCGACCTTCTGCAGCGCGTCCTTGACCGCGTCGAGTGAGTCCTGGGCCTTGGAGCCGTCGGGCCCACCCCCTTGGGCCATATCCGGACGGCCGCCGCCGCCCTGCCCGCCAAGCGTCGCCACCGCCACTTTCACGAGCTCGACCGCGCTGAGTTGCCCGGTGAGATCGTCGGTGACGCCGACGGCAACGCTTGCGCGGCCGTCGTTGACCGCGATCAGGGCGCCGATACCCGAGCCGAGGCGTTTCTTCATCTCATCAACAGCGGCGCGCAAGCCTTTGGGATCCAAGCCTTCGACGACCTGACCCAGGAACTGGTACCCATTGACCTGCTCGGGCGCCGCAGCGTCGGTTTTTGCCGCGCTACCCCCCATCGCGAGCTGTTTCTTCGCCTCGGCGAGCTCGCGTTCGAGCCGGCGACGATCGTCGACCAGCGCCGCGATCCGCGCCGGGACCTCGTTGGGTGAGCTCTTGAGCGTCGCCGCAGCCTCGCGCAGCTTGGCGTCGCGGTCGGTGAGCCACTGGCGCGCCGCCTCGCCGGTCAGCGCCTCGATGCGGCGCACTCCCGCGGAGACCGCGCTTTCGCTGAGGATCTTCAGCAGTTGGATGTCGCCGAGCGCGCGGACGTGAGTCCCGCCGCACAGCTCCACCGAATAATCTGCATCGGTATGGCGGCCCATCGAGAGCACGCGGACCTCATCGCCATATTTCTCCCCGAACAGCGCCATCGCGCCGGCCGCGATCGCCTCGTCGGGCGTCATCAACCGCGTCGTCACCGGCTCGTTCGAGCGGATCTGCGCATTCACCTCGGCCTCGATCGTCTCGATCTCCTCGCGGGTCAGCGCATTTGGGTGCGAGAAGTCGAAGCGGAAATAATCGGGCGCGACCAGGCTGCCCTTCTGCGTGACGTGGGTGCCGAGGTGCCGGCGTAGTGCCGCGTGCAGCAAGTGCGTCGCGCTGTGATTGGCGCGAACGCGGTCCCGGCGCTCTGCGTCGACCAGCTGGTGGACAGTCTCGCCGACCGACAACTCGCCCGCGACAACCTTGGTGCGCAGCACGTGAAGCTTCCCCAGCGGCTTCGATGTATCCTCAACCTCACCGACGAACCCCTTGAGGGTGGTCAGTTTTCCCGTGTCGCCGATCTGCCCGCCGCTTTCGCCGTAGAATGGCGTCTGGTTGAGCAGGATCTCGACCGTTTCGCCGACCTCAGCCGCACGGGCGCGCGCGCCGTCCTTGACGATCGCCAGGACCACGCCCTCGCCTTCGTCGCCCGAATAGCCGGTGAACTCCGTCGCCCCATGCTCGTCGACCAGGTCGAACCAGATGTCCTCGGAGGCCTTCGCGCCGGACCCTTTCCACGCCGCGCGCGCCTTGGCCTTCTGCTCGGCCATGGCGGCATCGAAGCCGGGCCGGTCGACCTGCAGCCCGCGCGCACGCAGCGCGTCCTCGGTCAAGTCGTACGGGAAGCCGTAGGTGTCGTAGAGTTTGAAGGCGACTTCCCCCGGCAAAGAAGTAGCGATCGGTCCGCGAATGTTGTCGGGCTGCCCCGGCTCTTCATTCATCCTATCGATGTATTCGCGGTTGAGCTTAGAGATCGCCTCATCGAGCAGCTTGAGCCCGTTGACCAAGGTCTGACGGAAGCGGGTTTCCTCTTGCTGCAGCGTTGCCTCGATCAGCGGTTGCGCGCGCAGTAGTTCCGGATAAGCCGCGCCCATCTCCGCGACCAGCGCCGGCACCAGGCGGTGCATCAAAGGCTCGCTCGCGCCGAGCAGGTGCGCGTGGCGCATTGCCCGGCGCATGATCCGCCGCAGGACATAGCCCCTGCCCTCGTTCGCCGGCAGCACGCCGTCGGCGACGAGGAATCCGCTCGTCCGCAGATGGTCGGCGATGATGCGGTGGCTGGCCTGCATGTCGGCCGCGTTGTTCGACGTGAGCGACTGCGACGCCTCGATCAGTGCCTTGAAGGTGTCCGTCTCATAATTGTCGTGGGTGCCCTGAAGCACGGCCGCAATGCGCTCGAGCCCCAGTCCGGTGTCGATGCTCTTGCTCGGCAGCTCGGAAACGATCTCGCCTGCCGCCTGCTCGTACTGCATGAAGACGAGGTTCCAGATCTCGACGAAGCGGTCGCCGTCCTCGTCGGCACTGCCTGGCGGCCCGCCCGGAATGTGCTCGCCGTGGTCGTAGAAGATTTCCGAGCAGGGCCCGCACGGGCCGTCGTCGCCCATCGCCCAGAAATTATCCTTGGTCGGGATGCGGATGATGCGGCTTTCGGGAAGCCCCGAGATACGCTTCCACAGGTCGAAAGCTTCGTCGTCGGTATGATAGACCGTGGCCGTCAGCCGGTCCGGGCTGATCCCCCACTCCTTCGTGATCAGGCTCCACGCCAGCTCGATCGCGCGATCCTTGAAATAGTCGCCGAACGAGAAATTGCCGAGCATCTCGAAGAAAGTGTGATGCCGCGCGGTGTAGCCGACATTGTCGAGGTCGTTGTGCTTGCCCCCGGCGCGGACGCATTTCTGCGCGCTGGTCGCGGTCGAATAAGGCCGCGTCTCGAGCCCGGTGAACACGTTCTTGAACGGCACCATGCCCGCGTTGACGAACATCAACGTCGGGTCGTTGTGCGGGACCAACGGCGCGGAAGGCACTCGCGCGTGACCGTTCTTCTCGAAATATTCGAGGAACGAACGGCGGATGTCGTTGGTCGAAGTCATTTCAAGCCGATGTAAATGCCGTGCTGCGCTGCGGCAAGGCGAGGACTTGGCAGGAGCGCCGCCTTGCCGCTACGCGACCGCATGGCGAAGCGACCCGGTTCGACGATCCCGCGCTACAAGCGGCGGCGCAAGGGCTCGCTGGTCGGGCGGATTGTCGGCTGGATCGTCAAGCTGGTCCTCGCCTTCCTGATCATCTCGGCTCTGTGGGCGCTGGCCTACCGGTTCATCAACCCGCCGATCACCTTCACCATGATCGGCGACCTCGTCGCCGGTCGCGGCGCCACGCGCGATTGGATGCCGATCGGCCAAATCGATCGCGACATGGTTCGCGCGGCGATTGGCGCGGAGGATAGCAAGTTCTGCTCGCATCGTGGCTTCGACGTTGAAGCGATTGAAGATGCGATGAAAAGGAACGCATCGGGCGGTCGCATCCGCGGCGGCTCCACGATCAGCCAGCAGACCGCCAAGAACGTCTTCCTCTGGCAGGGCGGCGGCTATTTTCGGAAGGGGCTGGAGGCCTGGTTCACGCTGCTCATCGAGAATCTCTGGGACAAAAGACGGATCATGGAGGTCTATCTCAACGTCGCCGAGACCGGAATCGGCACCTACGGAGTCAATGCCGGCGCAATTCGCTACTTCAACCACGATGCCTCGACCATGAGCCGGATC
>DATENV010000118.1:0-6115 GCA_035274805.1 Sphingomicrobium sp.
GCGATCGCCGACAGGAACAGGCCGGCTTGCGGGGTCAATGCCGGTACGCCTCGGGCAGGTCGCGCTGCCCCGGTAGATAGCGGTAGCGGTCGCGGAGCCGCGTCTGGTGGGTTTCCAGCGGCTGGCGAACGCCGTCTATGAACACCTGCTCGGCCGCGCTCGACCCTTCCAGCGGGTCGCCCGACCAGATGACCAGGTCCGCCCTGCGGCCGGCGGCCAGGCTGCCGATCTCGCCCCCCATGCCGATGGCTTCGGCGGGTCGCGAGGTAATCATCGCCAGCGCTTCGCCCCAACTGACCCCCGTAGCGCCGGGCAGCTTCTGGAGCCCGACGAGGTTGCCCGCATATTGGCGCTGATTGAATAAAAAGCGCGTGTCGTTGTCGTCGATCATGCCGATCGCGACGAGCACCCCGGCGGCACGCATGCGACCGACGTTGGACTGGGTAGCGGCGAGCTGTTCGAAGGCCGCCGGCAAGTCGTTCACCGCCGAGGCGATAACCGGAATGCCCGAACGCGCGATCCGGTCGGCGACGGTCCAGCCCTCGCTGGCGCCGACCAAGACCAGCCTGACCGACGGGAACTCACGCCGAAGCGCGATGACCTGGAGGATGTCGCTGGCGCGCTCGGCATGCACCAGGAGATGCTGGCGCCCCTGGAGCACCGGCACCAGCGCCGCCGCATCGAACCGGGTGAGCAGCACGTCCTCGCTGCGACGTGCGTCGGGCCCATAGACTCGCGATTCGTTCGGGTTGCGGACGACGGGCCGGTCGAGTTCGCTCGGCGCTTCCGGGCGCGCGGCTGAAACCGGCGCGGCAAAGCGGCGGAGCTCGGCGGCTTCGCGCAGCGCGTTGCGGAACAGGACGTGCGCCGACGGGCGCGACCCGCCGCCCTTCCGCGAACCCGTTTCGCCAAGCTCGACGAACTGGAACTTTCTCGGCGCGGTGATCGGATCCATGTCGGCGCCGGTATCGATCACGGCGCCCTGGCCGGCGAAGATGTTCTTGCCGGCATTGGGCGCCACCAGCGCCCGCGTCACGCCATCGGCGCGGTTGACGGCGATGGTGGTGTTGAGCGGGTTGATCGCGGGTACGACGTCCAGCGCGGCGTTGAACGGCCCGTCGGCGGTCGTGTCGTCCGCGCCCTGCGCGGAAAGGTCCACCTCGCTTAGCCCCAGCCGCGAGAAGCCGGCAACGATGCCGGGCGTTACCCATTTGCCGCGCGCATCGATGACTTGCGTCCCCGCCGGAAGCTTCATCTGCATGCCGCCCGCGGCCACGATTCTGCCGTCGCGGACAACCACGGTGCCGCCCGGAATCGGCTGCGACCCATCGCCCAGCGCAACGGTGCCGCCGACGACGGCGAAGGTCTGGGCGGCGGCAGGTGCGGCCAAGAACGAGAGGACGAGAAGCAAACCCCTCACCCCGACCCTCTCCCGCGAGCGGGAGAGGGAGGGACCCGCGAAGCGGGAGGGTGAGGGTTTCATCATTTGACATCCCCTTCGCCCGGCTGGCCGAGCTCGAAGTCGCTGATCGGCCGCCGCTTGGGATCGTTGGCGTCATACATCAGCGCACCGTCAATCCATACCCGTTCGGGGCGCGTGTAGTCGCTGAACGGATCGCCGTTCCACAGCACGACATCGGCCATCTTGCCCGGCGCCAGCGTTCCCGTCTTGTCGAGGATGCCGAGCGCTTTCGCCGGGTTGCGGCTGAGCCACTCCCACGCCACCGCTTCGCTGAGGTTGGGGACGCCGGCGCGGATGCCGTCGGCGAGCGCCTTCGCGGCTTCCTGGTTGAGCCGCTGGATGCCGTTGGGGTCGTCGGAATGGACGATCGCGCAGCCGCCCGCATTGTGGACGAACGGAATATTCTCCTTGATCGCGTCATAGGCTTCCATCTTGAAGCCGTACCAGTCGGCCCACATCGCCGCGCAGACGCCGTTCGCTGCCAGCAGGTCGGCGATCTTGTAGGCCTCGACCGCGTGGTGGAAGGAGGCGATCCGATAGCCAAACTCCTTCGACATATCGATCATGTTGGCCATCTCGTCAGCGCGGTAACAGTGGTTGTGAACGAGAACCTTGCCCGCGAGCACGCCCCTTAGCGTGTCCATCGCAAGGTCGCGGTCGGGCATGTCCCCGCCGTTTTTCTCATACTTATCCCACTTGCGCCGATAGTCCTGCGCCTTGATCCAGGTCTGCCGGGTCAGCGCGATATTGCCCATCCGCGTCTGCGGCATGTTCCCCTTCGAGCCATACACCCGCTTCGGATTCTCGCCGCAGGCCATCTTCAGGCCATAGGGCGCGCCAGGGAACTTCATGCCCTGCGCGGTGCGCGCCGGCACATTCTTGAGCACGACCGAGCGGCCCCCGAACAGGTTGGCCGAGCCGGGCAGGATTTGCATGGTCGTGACGCCGCCGTTGGCGAGCGCGCGGCTGAAGCCCGGATCCTGCGGCCACACGCTGTGCTCGGCCCATACTTCGGGCCGCACCGGCGACGTCGCCTCGTTGCCGTCGGAGTTGGCGTCGACTCCGGGCGATGGATAATCGCCAAGATGGCTGTGCACGTCGATGATCCCCGGCGTCACATATTTGCCGGTCCCGTTGATTTCGACAGCGCCCGCGGGCGACGCGAGCTCGGGCCCGCCCACGGCCCTGACGAGGCCATCGGCGATCACCACCGTGCCGTCGTTGATCTGCCGTCCTTCGCCGTCGAACACGGTCGCGTGGCGGATCACCGTCGCGACGCCGGGATAACGGACGTAGGTCGAAGGATAAGGGTCCTCGTTGATGCGGACCGGCGGCGGGCCTTTCGGCTCACCGCCGAGGCCCGCGCAACCGGTCAGGCTCAGCGCCGCGACGAGGGCCGCGGCGAAGGCCCTATTTGACACCGTGCATCCACTTCTGGAGCGGCCAGGACAGCAGGAACAACAGGACGCCCGCGCCGATCGCGATCCAGGCGATGGTGGTGAAGGTCGCGGTGTAGGTGTCGAGGCTGACCTTGAGGTTGGTGACCTGGCCGCCGACGGTCTCGACGCTGGCGAACTGGGCGACGATGCCGGCGAAATATTGCGCGACCGAGATCGACAGGAACCATACGCCCATCATCAGCCCGACGACGCGCGCGATCGACAGCTTGGTGATCATGCTGAGGCCGACGGGCGAGATGCACAGCTCCGCGATCGAGTGGATGAGGTAAAGTCCGGCCAGCCACCACAAGCCAACCTGGAAGTTGTTGCCCGGCCCGGCGAAGGTCGTCCCGAACACCAGGAACAGGAAGCCCGCGCCGACGCCCATCAACGCGATCGCGAACTTGACCGGGATCGAGGGTTCGAGGCCGCGCCTCGCGAGGCTGGTCCACAATACGCTCATGATCGGCGCGAGGATCACGATGCAGATCGGGTTGAAGTTCTGGGTCTGCGGGGCGGACAGGCTGAACAACCCGAACACGCTGCGGTCGGTATTGCGGTCCGCGAACAAGGTCAGTGACGAGCCGGCCTGCTCGAACAGCGTCCAGAAGAAGACGTTGAACACGATCAGGACCATAGCCGCCGTCATCATCTGCGCTTCGGTGCGCGTGCCCTTGGTGTAGGACCATGCGAGGATCGCCGGAACCGCGATGATGAAGGTGCCGAACAGCAATTTGCCCATCAGCGACAGCGACATGATGTAGCCGATGAAACCCGATCCCTCTTCCGCGGGCGCCGAGTTCATGAGATTGCTGAACAGGAAGACCAGCACCGGGACGGCGAGCAGCGCGCCGATGTAGATGATGATGTCCTTGTTGGGCGCCTTGTCGGGCCGTTCGCCGAAGCCGTCGAGACGCCCGCCGTCGAACTGGATCAGGCAATAGCTGATCAGCATGCCGAAGCCTGCAAGGCTGAGGCCCGCCCACCAGCCGAAATAGTCAGCGAGCAGCGGGCAGAACAGCTGGCCGCCGATCGAGCCGAGGTTGATGCCCATGTAGAAGATGGTGAAGCCGGCATCTCGCCGTCGGTCGCCCTGGTCGTAGAGCGTTCCGACGATGGTCGAGATGTTGGGCTTGAAGAAGCCGTTGCCGACCGAAATCAGCGACAGCGCAACGAGCATGATGGCGATCGTCAGCGGATCGCGCTCGCCGCCCGCGGCGAAGCCGCCTTTGTTGACGTGCCGCGCCTCCTGGCCGTTCTCGAGCAGGGAAACCGAACCGTCCTCGTTGCCGCGGATCTGCAGCTTCCGGCCCTGGTCGACGATGTAGCGCACCTCGTTGGGATCGCTGGTCGGCCGGTCGACGAAATTGTCGACGACGACTTCGTACCGCTGCCCGTCGATGGTCGCGTATGGCTTGGCCGGCGAACCGCCGAAGGCGAGCGTGAAATAGCCGATCGCCATGATGATCGCGCCGAACTTCACCGAGCGTTTCGAGCCGAGGAACTGGTCGGCGAGCAGCCCGCCGACCAGAGGGGTCAAATAGACCAGCGCGGTGTAGCCGCCGTAGAGACCGGTGGCCTGCTGATCCGAGAAGAGGAAATGCTTGGTCAGATAGAGCGTCAGCAGCGCCCGCATGCCGTAATAGCCGAACCGCTCCCACATCTCGGTGGTGAACAGGCGCGCAAGCTGGCGCGGGTGGCCGAACCAGGTTCCTTTGTCGGCGGGATTTGCGCGGCCCGAAGCAGGCGCAAAAGGTTCTTCAACGGCTGGCGTATCGACCATCCGGCACTCTCCCCATCACAAGCGCGGCGACCGTAACGACCAAATCCGGCTTGTGAAGCGGATTGTTGCGGCAGCGGCGCGCCTCTATCTGCCGCGGGCCATGCTCAACGACCGCTCATCCATATTGTCACTGCTCGAGACGCGCCGTTCGGCGAAACCGGGGGAGCTGGTCGGTCCCGGCCCGAGCGCGGGCGAGTTGGAACGGATCCTGACGATTGCGGCGCGAACGCCCGATCATGGCCGGCTCACGCCATGGCGGTTCGTGACGGTCGGCGAGGATCAACGCGGGGAGCTGGAAGCCGTGCTCCAGCGAGCGTTGCTGGAGGAGGATCCCCAAGCGACGCCGGCGAAGCGCGAGAAGGAGCATGATTTCGCGCACTATCAAGGCGCGCTGATCGTGCTGGTTTCATCTCCGGTGGCCGATCACAAGATCCCGGTCTGGGAGCAGCAATTGTCGTGCGGCGCGGCAGGGATGAACCTGATGCTGGGGGCCCACGCGCTCGGCTACGTGCCTGGCTGGGTCACGGGCTGGCGGAGCTATTCGGAGCAGGTCCGTCGCGCATTCTGCGGCGCGGACGAGCGGATCGCTGGCTTCATCTTCATCGGCCACGCCGGCCGCGAGCTCGAAGAACGGCCCCGCCCCGAGCTTGGCGCGGTATGGAAGCCGTGGCGGCCAGGCCCCGCAGCTTCAGTAAGCGATTGAAACCTCTTGCGATCCGCTGTATTACTACAGCATGACGCTTAGCACGCAGCACGATAAGCCGGTTTATGTCCGCCTCCGGGAGATCATCGCCGACGCGATCCTCGCCGGCAAATATGGCGATGGCGACCCCTTGCCCTCGGTGCGCGCGCTGGCGGCGGAAGAGCAAGCGAACCCGCTCACCGTGGCCAAGGCCTATCAGGGCTTCCAGGACGAGGGGCTGGTGGTGGTCAAGCGCGGCGTCGGCATGTTTGTCGCCGCCGGCGCACGGGCGCGCCTCAGCGAATCCGAGCGCACCCGGTTCCTCAAGGAGGAATGGCCGGAGATCCGCGCGCGGATGCGGCGGCTGGGCATCGACCCCGCCGAGTTGTGGGAGCGCGAGCGGGCCTAGTATTCCGGCCAAGGCTGGAATCCACTACGCGCCGCCCATGAAAACGCGGGTGGTTCCTTATAGCGATGATGCCATTGAGGAGGCGGCACGGTTGATCCTGGCCGGCGAGCCGGTCGCGGTCCCGACCGAGACCGTCTACGGCTTGGCGGCGGATGCAACCAATTCGGGAGCCGTAGGCCGCATCTACGAAGCCAAGGCAAGGCCGGACTTCAACCCATTGATCGTCCATGTTCCTAGCCTTGAATCGGCTGAGGCTTTCGGTGCGTTCAATCCGGAAGCGCGGGGGCTTGCAGAACGGCATTGGCCGGGCCCGCTCACATTGGTCGTGCCGCTTAGGCAA
>DATENV010000119.1:0-5763 GCA_035274805.1 Sphingomicrobium sp.
GGAGAGGCCCGTCGCAAGAACGACGGTGAGGAGGAGGGTACGCAAAATGTTCATCACACGACTCTGTTTGTCGGACCGGTTTTAGCAATAGGCATTGAATGCGTAATGAATGCCGTTGCACAGCGACGTTCAGGGTCGCCCCAGCGTGGCAGATCGGCAACAGCCTTAATTCGTCGGCTCCCAAAGCTCGAAGGTGACAAAAATGCCGGCGTTCCGCTAGCGGGCACGAATGGCGGCGCCGATCCTCTCCTACGAAGACCTTGGCCTGATCCAGGGCGAAGGCTGGCTGTTCCGCGGCCTCGACCTGTACATCGGCGAGCGCGACCGGCTGGCGCTGATCGGACGCAACGGCGCCGGCAAAACAACGCTGCTTAAGTGCCTCGCCGGATTGATCGAACCCGACGAAGGCAAGCGCACGATCGTGCCCGGCACGCATGTCGTTTTGCTTGAGCAGGACCCTGACATGCGGGGCTTCGAGACGCTCGAGGCGTGGGTGCTGAATGGTGGCGATGCACCCGAAGCGCATGAAGCCGCGGCGATTGCCGGCCAACTCGGGATCGATCTCGCGCACCCGACCGCGACGTCCAGCGGCGGCGAGCGGCGCCGCGCTGCGATCACGCGCGCACTGGCGCAAAAACCGAACGTGCTGCTGCTCGACGAGCCAACCAACCATCTCGACCTCGGCGCGATCGAGTGGCTGGAGGAATGGCTCAAGCGCTTTACCGGTGCATTCATCGCCATCAGCCACGACCGCACGTTCCTGACGCGGTTGACGAGGAGCTGCATCTGGCTCGACCGCGGGCAGCTCCGGCGCGCGGAGATCGGTTTCGGCGGGTTCGAAGCGTGGACCGAGCGCGTTTACGATGAGGAGGCCCGGGCCGCCGAAAAGCTCGACGCCAAGCTCAAGCTCGAGCTGCACTGGCTGCAGCGGGGCGTCACCGCGCGTCGCCGTCGTAACCAGGGCCGCCTCGCCAAATTGCACGAAATGCGCGCGGATCGTGCGGCAATGCTCGGCCCATCGGGGTCGGCGAAATTGGCACTCGCCAAGGACGACGTCCGCTCAAAGACGGTGATCGAGGCCGACCAGGTCGGCAAGAGCTACGGCGAGCGGCCGATCATCAGCGACTTCTCGCTGCGGGTCCAGCGCGGCGACCGCATCGGCATTGTCGGTCCCAACGGCGCGGGCAAGACGACGCTGCTCCGGCTGCTGACTGGCGAGATTGAACCCGACAGCGGCCGTGTCACTCGAGCCAAGACCCTGGCAGGAATCGTCATCGACCAGCAGCGCAAGCTGATGGAGCCGCAGAAACGCGTGAAGGACGTGCTCGCCAATGGCGGCGACTGGATCGACGTCCGCGGCGCCAAGAAGCACATCAAGGGCTATTTGAAGGAGTTCCTGTTCGACCCGTCGCTGACCGACGCGCCAGTGGGCTCGCTGTCGGGCGGCGAACGGTCGCGCCTGCTGCTCGCGCGCGAGTTCGCGCGCGCGGCCAATCTGCTGGTGCTGGACGAGCCGACCAACGACCTCGACCTCGAAACGCTCGACCTGCTGCAGGAAGTGGTCGCGGACTATGACGGCACCGTGCTCATCGTCAGCCACGACCGCGACTTCCTCGACCGGACGGTGACCATCACGCTGGGGCTCGATGGCTCGGGAAGGGTCGACATCGTCGCCGGCGGTTACGAAGATTGGGTCAGGAAGCGGTATGAGTCCAAGCTTTCCCCCTCCCGCGAGCGGGAGGGGGTAGGGGGAGGGTTTCCCTCTTCGACCGCTTCCAAGCCCTCACCCCAACTCTCTCCCGCAAACGGGAGAGGGGGCAAGAAGCTCTCGTACAAAGACCAGCGCGACTATGACCGCCTGCCCGACGAGATCGACCGGCTGCAGGCCGAAGTCGCCGCGGACGAAGCGGCGCTCCACGACCCTGATCTCTACGCTCGAGAACCCGATCGCTTTGCCGAGCTCACCGAGCGCATTGCCCGCAACCGCGCCGAGATCGAGGCGGCGGAGCTGCGCTGGCTCGAGGTCGCGGAGATGGCGGAGGCGCTGGCCCGCTAGGCGGCCTTGCCGCGCACCTGACCAATCCTATGATGGCTTCGTGAGCGTCGGCACCATCAAGAGCGCGCTTCGAGGCACGGCAAAGGCCGCCGTATTTTCCGCGCTGGGCAATGGCCCGATGCTCCGCCGCCGCCTTGACCGCGTGCGCGAAGCCGGCGTCACGACCATCCTCAACCTGCACCGCGTCGGGCCGGACGACCGAAGCAGCTATCGCCCGCTTCCAGCACCGCTGTTTGACGAGCTGCTCCGCTTCGTGACGCGCGAGTTCGCCGTGGTCACCTTCGCCGAATTGGGAGAGCCGGCGCGCAAGCCCAAGCTCATCGTCTCGTTCGATGACGGCTACCAAGACTTCGTCACGCACGCCGCGCCGATCCTGAAAAAGCATGGCGTCCGCGCGAACCAGAACCTGATTCCAAAATGCGTCGAGACCGGCCTGCCGCCGCTCAACGTCCTCGCCCAGGACTTCATCGGCAAGGCGCCCGCCGAGCTGCGCGGGCACCTGACGATCGACGGATATACCGGACCGAGGGACGGCATGTTCGGACAGCGACTGTCCCATTTCATTAAGATGCGGAGCCAGGCCGAGCAGGTGCGGCTAGCGGCCGAACTGCTCCCGCAATTCTACGCCTGGCACGATTTCAGGCCGACGCGGATGATGAACGCCGAGGAAGCGCGCAGCATCGCCGAGCACGAGCTTGGCGCGCACTCTTGGGCGCATGCGTCGATGGAGTTTGAAAGCGACGACTATCTCGACGCGGACGTTCGCCGCTGTGCCGATTGGTTCAAGGCGACGCTCGGTAAGCCGATGACCATCTACGCCTTTCCCAACGGCAGCTGCCGCGCCGGCCAGGTAGAGAAGGTCCTGAGCCACGGCGTCGAGCATGTGCTGCTAGTCGGCGACGGCTTCGACCGCGGGGGTCCAGTCCACCAGCGCTTCACCTTCGATGCCCGCTCACCGTCCGAAGCGCGGTTCAAGGCGCTCGGGGGTCTCGCGCCGCTATGAAGGTCATTGCGATTGTCGGTGACGAGCCGATCCAGCGCGCGCTTGCCGCAAAGATCCACGACGTAGTTCGGCTGACGCACGTCGCCCGCGTCCGGATCAAGCCGAGCGGGCGCCGCAGGCTGATCCGCAGTGCGATCTCGCTGACGCTCGCCCGCGGCTTCCGGCGGGCATGGGCGGGATTGTACCGGCATTACGACCAGCAGTTCCCCAGATGGCCGGACGTCGCCACTAGCCTCCACGACAGCGCGAACGATGAGGAGCTGATCGCCGCCATCGAGCGCGAGCAGCCCGATCTGGTCGTGGTTTCGGGCACCGATCTGCTCACGAAGCGCACGCTCGAGCGCTTCGCGACCAAGGTCATGAACTTGCATACCGGCATTTCGCCCTACATTCGGGGCGGGCCCAACTGCACCAATTGGGCGCTTGCGCTCGGCGAGTTCGACCTGATCGGCAATACCGTATTGTGGATCGACCCCGGCATCGATTCAGGCGCGATCATCGCCAGCGAACGAACGCCGCTGACCGGCCGAGAGACCCTGACCGAGCTTCACCTGAAAGTGATCGAACACGGCCAGGATCTATATCGCCGCGCGGTTGAAGCGTTCGTCGCGGAACGCCGCCTGCCGTCAGTGCCGCAACGCAGCATCGCGGCCGGCCGCCTGTTCTACACGCGCGAGTGGAACGGCGCGGCGATGATCCGAGCGATCTTCAATCACCGCTTTCGGTACGAGCCGTTCACGCCGCGGCCGGAAATCAACCTCGTTCAGTTCGACTAGCGGCGGCGGCCGTACGCTCGCGGATTCGGCGTTCGAGGATGGTCAGCGGCATGGCGCCTTCCGTCAACACCTCGTGGAACTGCCGGAGGTCGAACCTCGCGCCGAGCGTCTTTTGGGCCTCCGCACGGGCGCGCAACCAGGCGATGTGGCCGATCTTATAGCTGCACGCCTGGCCGGGCGACGCACAATAGCGCTCGATCTCGCGCTGGACGCGGCCGCGCGCAAAACCAGTGGTCGCGATCATATGGTCGATCGCCTGCTCGCGGCTCCAGCGCTTGTGGTTGAGGCCGGTGTCGACCACCAGCCGTTCGGCGCGGAACAGGAACGACTGGAGATAACCGGCGCGCTCGATGCCGGTATAGCCGCCGAGCTCGTCGGCGAGTTGCTCCGCATACAGCGCCCAGCCTTCGCCATAAGCCGAATAGAAAGCCGTCCGGCGCAGCATTGGCAGGTCCTTGGAGAGCTGCGCGATGCTGAGCTGGAGGTGATGGCCGGGCACGCCCTCGTGATACGTAAGCGAGGGTAACGTATATTTCGGCCAATCGCCGGTGCTCTTGAGGTTGATGAAATAGATTGCCGGGCGTGAGCCATCGAGTGTCGCCTGCCGGTAATAGCCGTTCGACGCGCCGTCCTGGATTTCGGGCGGTACCCGGCGGATTTCGAGCGGCTGGTTCGGCAACGTGGCGAATGCCTGTGGGAGCCTCGCGTACATCGCCTTGACGCCGGCATTGAGGCTCGCGAGCAGCTCGGCGCGGCCGGCGTCGGTGTCTGCGTAGAGCTGGTCGGGAGCCTTGTTGAGCGCCGTCAGCCGCTCGCCGACGCTGCCGTTGGCATAGCCGGCCGAGCGCAGGATCTTGTCGAGCTCGGCGGTGATTTCCGCGACCTGCTGGAGCCCGATCTGATGAACTTCGTCCGGGGTATAATTGGTCGTCGTCGCTTCGGCCAATGCGGCGGCATAGACTTCAGCGCCGCCAGGGACCCGCCACAGACCGTCGCCGGGGCGGGTCGTCGGGCGAAGCGCCGTGACCGCGGCGATCTGCCGGTCGAGGGCAGGATAGACCTTATCGGCGACGATCTTTGCCGCGCGCGCGCGCCAGTCCCCCGCGATCTTCTTAGCCGCCGTCCGGCGCGCGACCGAGTCCGCCATGGTGCTTTGGTCGGGCGCGGGAGCGCGAAGCTCGCGCATCTGCTTCAGCGCAAGATCGAGCGACCAGCCGGGCGCCAGAAAGCCCCGCGCCGCCTGGCGTTGCTGCTCGGCGGTCTCGTTGTCGAGGACCGTCGCGAACTGCTCGAGCCGCGCCAGATAGGCATTGGCATCGGCGGCGGTCTCGATCGGATGCGCGGAATTGAGGATGTCGGGAATCGAGAAATAGGCGCCATCCTGCTGCGAGATCACATAGGGGCTTTGCGGATTCGAAACGTCGAACCGCTCCGGCCCGACATTGCTCGTGCGCAGATCCCACAGGATGACCTCGCGATTGAGCTTGGCCGCGGGCGACAATCCGCTTTCGGGCACATTCTCGACCCAGCCGATGAACTTGTTGGTGCGCGCGATCTCTTCGCGGCGCGCGAGCTGATCCGGCCGCGTGTCGAGCTTGGAGCGAAGGCCGGCCAGCTTGCCCTTGTCGAGACCCAGGAACGTCGCGGTCAGCGGCGACGTCCGGACCTGCTCATCGAAAATGCGCTGGAAAATGGCATTCAGCGCTGCATCCCCGGAGGCGTTTGCGGCTTGCGCGAGCAGGCGCCCCGGTACGAAAGACAGCGTCAGCGCGGCGGCACTTCCGGTCCACAGGAATTGACGGCGGTCCATTTGATATCCCCTCGGCGGTCGGAGTCGCCGGAGACGATAGCCGCAGCGGGGCTGCGGGCAAGGACGCTCGTCGAAGCGGCCGCTACGCTTGCAGACGATATTGCTTCAGCAGGTCGTA
>DATENV010000120.1:0-7695 GCA_035274805.1 Sphingomicrobium sp.
GGCTCTTGCGATAGACACCGGCGACCTTGCCGTCGGGGCCGATCATCGCCAGCGAATTATAATGGTGCGGACCGTCGGCTTCGAAGAAGCTGGTCGGGATCCAGATTTTCAGCTCCCCCGCCAGCTCCTGCATCGCGAGCACGGACGGATGCTCGGCGGTCGGGCGCGCGTTGGCGAACAGGCTCTCGTCCTCGACCCGGCAGAAATAGGGGCCTTCGAACAGCTCGGGCGGGAGCACGACCTCGGCGCCCTTGCCGGCCGCCTCGCGCACCAGCTCGCTTACCGCACGGATGTTCGCGTCGGTGTTTTCGCTGAAGGCGAGCTGCAGCGCAGCGACGGTGAGCTTGGTCATGCGGGAACCTGCTGTGAAATGCAGTGGAAGCTGCCGCCTCCAGTCAGGATGTGGCCGGCGCCGAGGCCGATTGCAACGCGGTCGGGGAACAGGGCCTGGACCACGTCGACCGCTGCCCGGTCGTTCGCGGCGCCATATTGCGGCACCACCACCGCGGCATTGCCGATGTAGAAGTTCATGTAGCTCGCCGGAATGACGTCGCCGTCCTCACCCGTGACCGGGCCCGGCGAGGGCAGGGTAACGATGTCGAGATGCGCATCGCCAATCCGCCGCGCCGCGTCCTTGTACACGGCTGCGTTTGGATCGTCCTGCGCCGCGGTCGGGATTGCCACGCGCCCCGGCGCTACGAACCGGGCAAGATTGTCGACATGGCCGTCGGTATGGTCGTTCATCAGCCCCGACCCGAACCACAGCACCCGCTCGAAGCCGAGATCCTGCAGCAGGCGCTGCTCGGTCTCGGCGCGCGTCAGCGTGTTGCGGTTGGGGTTGAGCAGGCATTGCTCGGTCGTCAGCACCGTGCCCGACCCGTCGCCGTCGATCGCGCCGCCTTCGAGGATCCAGCCGGCCTTGGCGAATGGCAGCCCTGCGTGGCCCGCCAGCCGCTCGCCGATGTCCTGGTCGCCGTCGAGCTCATATTTGCCGCCCCAGCCGTTGAAACCGAAGCCGTGCGCGCGCCGGTCCTTCCCACTGCCCAGCACGATCGGGCCGGTGTCGCGCAGCCAGATGTCGCCGAACGGCTCGACGATCACCTCGGCGAACGGGCATAGCCGTTGGGCGCTTTCCGCCGCGCCTTCATGCGCAGCGACGAGCCAGACCTTCTCGCCGTTGCCGCCGGCATGGACCGCCTCCGCGAAGGCCGCGACCTCGCGCTCGGCCGGCTTGAGGTCGCCGAGCCACAGCTCCGGGTCGCTCGGAAAGCCGATCCACACGGCCTCGTGCGGAGCCCATTCGGGCAGCGGCGGGCGAGGGGCAGGGGCGGTCATGGCGCGCCGCTATCAGGCGAATGCGCCAGCGCCAAGGCGCCCGCTTGCGCGCCGCGTCCCAGCGTGCACTATGGGCATGCCGAGGGAAGGGGGATCAATGTTGCGTACGAAGATGTTGCTCACTGCGGCGGCGGCCGCGGTGTGGGCGGGTTGCGCGTCCGCCGAAACGCAAACGCTCGACCCGCTCGCTGCCCTATTCGGTGCGCGCGAGAGCGCGACGGCGCTGAATCTGTCGCCGAGCGGGAACTTCGTCACTTACATCGCTCCCGCGCCAGGGGCGGGGAGCGTCGCGTTCATTGCGAATGTTCAAACAGGGGAGACGAAGCCGTTCCTGAACAGCGGCAAGGGAGGTGAGCGGCTTCGCAGGTGCACCTTCGTTACCGACGAACGACTGGTGTGCCGCTACACGGGGATTGTCAACGATGCCGGCGTGCTCATCGGCTTTGGACGACTCGTCGCGATCAACACGGACGGGTCAGGGATCCAGGAACTTGGCCAGAGCGCCTCGTTCTACGATGCAGGCCTTCGCCAATATGACGGCGAGGTGATCGACTGGCTGCCCGGTGGTGACGGCTCCGTGCTGATGGCTCGTGATTATGTGCCTGAGGCGGGTAAGACCGGAAGCCGTATGGTTCGAACGAAGGAAGGTGTCGGCGTCGATCGAGTGGAAACGCTGACACTCAAGATCAGGTCTGTTGAACCGCCCAGGCGCGATGCCGGCTCCTACATGACTGACGGAAAGGGCAACGTCCGGCTGATGGCGCTGGTCGGCGTCGACGACCAGGAGCTGACCGGGAAGACCAAATATCTGTACCGCGTCGCGGGCTCGCGCGACTGGCTGCCGCTTACCGGGTTCGTCGGCGAAGATGAATTTCGACCGCTAGCGATCGATGCCACGAGCGATTCTCTCTACGCTCTCAAACCGCTTAGCGGCCGCATGGCGCTGTACCGGATCAGGCTCGGCAAGCCGACTTCGATGGAGCTCGTCGCTTCAAACCCAAAGGTCGACATCGACAATGTCGTGCGGTCGGCCAACGGGCAGCGTGTCATCGGCTACACCTATGCCGTCGAAAAGCGGGACGTCGCATATTTCGATGCCGAATATGCCTCTCTCCATCAAGCTCTTGGCAAGGCGATCCCGAACCTGCCGTTGATCGACTTCGAAAATGTCAGCGCTGATGGAAGTAAAGTGCTGATCTTCGCCGCGAGCGATAATGATCCGGGACGGTATTTCATTTTCGACAAGCGCACCAAGAACCTGAGTGAAATCCTTCTCGTTAGACCTCAGCTGGAGAATCGGCCGTTAGCCACGGTGAAGCCCGTTTCAGTCGCCGCATCCGATGGGACAATGGTGCCTGCATATCTGACGTTGCCTGCAGGAAAGGAGGCCAAGAATCTTCCTGCCGTTGTTCTGCCCCATGGAGGGCCCAGCTCGCGCGACGAGTGGGGTTTCGATTGGCTCGCGCAATATCTCGCAGCACGGGGATATGTGGTGCTGCAGCCGAATTATCGCGGATCGGCGGGTTTCGGCGGCGCCTGGCTCGCCGAGAATGGTTTCAAGAGTTGGCGCACCTCGATCGGCGATATCGCGGATTCGGCTCGCTGGCTCGGTACGCAGGGCATTGCAGATCCGAAGAGAATTGCAATCGTCGGCTGGTCATATGGCGGTTATGCCGCGCTGCAGGCGGCCGCCACGGAACCGGCTCTTTTCAAGGCTGTGGCGGCAATCGCGCCGGTAACGGACCTGGCGATGCTCAAGCAGGAAGCGGCCGGCTACACCAACACGAAGCTCGTCGCACGATTTGTCGGGTCCGGACCGCATGTGGTCGAAGGTTCCCCGCTCCGGAATGCATCGGCGATCAAGGCGCCGGTCCTTCTGGTACACGGAGACATGGACCAAAACGTCGGGGTTCTTGAGTCGGAAAAAATGGAAGCTGCCCTGAAGGCGTCGGGGAATCCAGTTCAGTTCCTTCACTACAAGACACTCGACCATCAACTGGACGACAGTGCCGCTCGGACCGAAATGTTGACGAAGATCGGCGAACTTTTGGAGCGAACGATCGGCCATTAAGAGAAGGGCGACCCCGTGCGGCCGCCCATTCAAAATGCCGCCGGAGGATCCGCCTTAGCGGGAGTAGAACTCGATCACGAGGTTCGGCTCCATCCGCACCGGATACGGAACTTCGTCGAGCTTGGGCACGCGGGTGAAGCTGATCTTCGAGGTACCGTCGGGTACCACGTAATCGGGGATGTCGCGCTCGGCGAGGCTCTGCGCCTCGATCACCAGCGCCATCTCCTGCGCCTTGGGCCCGAGCTCGACCACGTCGCCGACATTCACGCGGCGCGAGGCGATGTTGCACTTCACGCCGTTGACGCGGACGTGGCCGTGGCTGACCAGCTGGCGCGCGGCCCAGATCGTCGGGGCGAACTTGGCGCGGTAGACGACCATGTCGAGCCGGCGCTCGAGCAGGCCGATCAGGTTCTGCGAGGCGTCGCCCTTCATCTTCGTGGCGTCGAGATAGTTCTTCTTGAACTGCTTCTCGGTGATGTCGCCGTAATAGCCCTTGAGCTTCTGCTTGGCGCGGAGCTGCACGCCATAGTCGCTGAGTTTGCCCTTGCGGCGCTGGCCGTGCTGGCCGGGGCCATATTCGCGGCGATTGACCGGGCTCTTGGGCCGTCCGAAGACGTTCTCGCCCATGCGGCGGTCGAGCTTGTATTTGGCGCTGGTGCGCTTCGTCACGTCGATTTCTCCAACTTGCTTGTCACATGCGCCCGGACCGCACCGCCACACCTTGCGTGTGGCGCGATCACCGCTTCACCGGGCATGCGGGATCAATTGCGAGCGGCGCCCTTAGCCGCCGCCGGACCGAAGGTCAAACGAGCGGAATTCACGGCAGCGCCGGCCTTACCCCGGCCCGCCACCCATGCCTGTCAAAGGAACTGGCTCAAGACCGCCACGATTTTTAATGTTGGTGATCGCTCGCTGCGTCTCGTCGTCGAGCTGCTTCCAGTCGGAAGCCTTCATGCAAACGCGCTTCGAGGCGGAAAAATGCGAACCCGTGTCGGCATCGACCTGGCGCTTGCAGATCACTTTCTCTTGAGGCGCAGCCTGCTGGGTCGGCTGCTGCGCAGCCGACGGTTCAACGGCAGCCGCGGCAAGTACTAAAAGGAACATGGTGATTACCTCAAACTATTGTCTTTATTATATTTATTAGTGTCAATCAACTGGTGCCGCCGGCCGCCCTATTGAGACCCAGGCGCCCGGACCGGCTGGACATCTGACAGGTCTCGTCTGCCGTTGAGGAATTGCTCGGCTTCGCGCTTCTGACCGTCCCACTCTGACGCGGTCATGCAGACTTCGCGGACGCCCATCCTGGAGCCGGTTATCTCAATCGTCCGGCAGATTTTCGCTTCCTTCTTCGGCTTGGCCGCGGCCGGCGCGGCGGGAGCTGTCGCGGGAGTCCCCGCCGCCAGCGCCGCGCTCGCGAAGAATAACACGACCATCACCCGCTCCCGATTTTTCGCGACGAACATGCGACTGATTGTTTGTTCGGTCAACGACCACGGTTGCGAGGGCTCCCGACCAGCGCCCTGATGACGCCGCGGATCGCCTTCACTTCGCGCGAGGACCAGCCGGTCTTGGTGAAGATCGTGCGAAGCGTGTTCCTGGTCGCCTGGGTGCGCGACGGCGGGTGGAAATAGCCCTTGGCGTCGAGCTCCTCCTCGAGCTGGCCGATCAAGCGGTCGAGCTCGCCGTGGGGCGCCGGAGGCTCGAGGTCCTTGGCCGTCGGCTGCGCGAGATCGCTCCGCCGCGACCATTCATAGGCAAGCAGGATCACCGCCTGCGCGAGGTTGAGGGATCCGAAGTCGGGGTTGATCGGCACGGTAACGATGGCTTCGGCGAGCGCGACCTCCTCGGTTTCCAAGCCGGAACGCTCGGGACCGAACAGGATCGCGCTTCGTGCATGCGAGCCCACGATGTGGTCGGCCATCGCCTCCGGGTGGATGACCGGCATGACCAGATCGCGCCGGCGGACCGTCGAGGCGAACACGTGGCTGCAGTCGGCGATCGCCTCCTCGGCGCTGGCGAATACCTGTGCCCCCTCGAGCACGATATCGGCGCCGCTCGCCGCCGGGCCCGCGTCGGGATTGGGCCAGCCGTCGCGCGGTGCGACCAGCCGCAGCTCGGTCAGGCCGAAGTTGAGCATTGCCCGCGCCGCCTTGCCGATGTTCTGGCCAAGCTGCGGCCGGACGAGGACGATGACCGGCTTCGCGGCGCTCACAGCAATTTGTCGTGGCCCGGCGGGGGCGTCGCTTCCTTCTCGACGCGCTCGGCGATCTCGGCGAAGTCGCCCGGCTCGCTGAAGTCCTTGTAGATGCTGGCAAAGCGAATGTAGGCCACATGGTCGAGCGCCTTGAGGCCGGCCATCACCGCCTCGCCGATGCGGGCGGTCGACACTTCGTCGCCGAGCGTTTCCATCTGCCGCTGCACGCCGCTGGTCAGCCGGTCGATTCGCGCCGGGTCGATCTCCCGCTTGCGGCAGGCGTGGCCGATCGCGCGCGCCAGCTTGTCGCGGTCGAACGGCTCGCGCTTGCCGTCCTTCTTGACGACCGTCAGATCGCGCAGCTGCACGCGTTCGAAGGTGGTGAACCGGGCGCCGCACGCTTCGCACTGGCGGCGGCGGCGGATCGCGGCGCCGTCCTCGCTCGGCCGGCTGTCCTTAACCTGGCTGTCTTCGTGCGCGCAGAACGGGCAGCGCATCCCTTATCCCTGGTAGATGGGGAAGCGCGCGCACAACTCGCGAACGCGCTCGTTCACCGTCCGCTCGACCTCGGCGTTTTGCTCGAGCCCGTTCCTGGTCAGGCCGTCGAGAACGTCGGCGACCATGTCGGCGATGTCGCGGAACTCGGCTGCGCCAAAGCCGCGCGTAGTGCCGGCGGGCGACCCGACGCGGATGCCGCTCGTCTGCACCGGCGGCAGCGGATCGAACGGCACGCCGTTCTTGTTGCAGGTGATGCCCGCGCGCTCGAGGCTCTCGTCGGCGTCCTTGCCGGTGAGGGCGAGCGGCCGGAGGTCGACAAGAGCCAAATGCGTGTCGGTGCCGCCGGCGACGAGGTCGGCGCCGCGTTCCTTGAGGCGATTGGCCAGAGTCTGGGCGTTGGCGATCACCGCCTTGGCATAGGCCTTGAACTCGGGCTGCAGCGCTTCACCGAACGCGACCGCCTTGGCGGCGATGACGTGCATCAGCGGCCCGCCCTGCAGGCCCGGGAAAACCGCCGAGTTGATCTTCTTGGCGATGGCTTCGTCGTCGGTCAGCACCATGCCCCCGCGCGGGCCCCGCAGCGTCTTGTGGGTGGTCGTCGTGACGACGTGGGCGTGGCCGAAGGGCGTCGGATGCTCGCTCGCGGCAACCAGCCCGGCGAAGTGCGCCATGTCGACGAACAATAGCGCGCCGACCTCGTCGCAGATCTCGCGAAAGCGCTTGAAGTCGAAATGGCGGGGATAGGCCGAGCCGCCGGCGATGATCATCTTCGGCCGGTGCTCCTTGGCCAGCCGCTCCACCTCGTCGAAATCGACCAAATGGTCGTCCCGCCGGACGCCATACTGGACCGCGTTGAACCACTTGCCCGACTGCGCCGGCGGCGCGCCGTGGGTCAGGTGGCCGCCGGCCGCGAGGCTGAGGCCCATGATGGTGTCGCCGGGCTTCAGCAGCGCCATCATCACCGCGCCGTTGGCCTGCGCACCGGAGTGCGGCTGGACGTTGGCGAACTCGCAGCCGAACAGCTTCTTCGCGCGCTCGATCGCCAGGGTCTCCACCGTGTCGGACGGCGCGCAGCCCTGGTAGTAGCGGCGGCCCGGATAGCCCTCCGCATATTTGTTCGTGAGCACCGAGCCCTGGGCTTCGAGCACCGCCTTGCTGACGATGTTCTCCGACGCGATCAGCTCGATCTGCGTCTGCTCGCGGCGGAGCTCGGCGCGGATTCCGTCCTCGATCGCGGGGTCGATTTCCGAAAGGCCGCTGGTGAAGAAGCCTCGCGGGACGCGGTAGCCGCTGTTGCCCTTGGGGTCGTGCTCGATGTCGGCGGCAGTGGCCATCAGTCGGATTCCTGCAGGAGCTGGGAAAGTTGGTCGACGCGGCGCTGGTGGCGCCCGCCGGCGAAGGAGGATTCGAGGAACGCCGCGACGCAGGCCCTGGCCATGTCGCTGCCGGTCAGCCGGGCGCCGAGCGCGATGACGTTGGCGTCGTTGTGCGTGCGCGCAAGCTCGGCCGAAAGCGGTTCGCTGACGTGCGCGCAGCGGCATTTGGCATCCCGATTGACGGCAATCGCGATGCCGATGCCCGATCCGCACACGGCAAT
>DATENV010000121.1:0-2085 GCA_035274805.1 Sphingomicrobium sp.
GAACTCGAAAGCTCCGTCAGCGAGGACGAGATCGCCGCCGAGCGCGCCGTCGCGAAGACCACGAATGTCGTCGCATTCACGCGCAAGCGCCCGGCGCGGCAACCCTTTCCCGATCATCTGCCACGCGAGCGCATGGTCGAGCCGGGGCCGACAGCCTGCCCGTGCTGCGGCAGCCCGCGATTGCGCAAACTGGGCGAGGACGTCACCGAGACGCTGGAGGTGATCCCGCGGCGATGGAAGGTGATCCAGCACGTCCGAGAGAAGTTTACTTGCCGCGACTGCGAAAAGATCAGCCAAGCGCCAGCCCCCTTTCATGTGATCCCGCGCGGCTGGGCCGGGCCGAACCTGCTGGCGATGATCCTGTTCGAGAAGTACGGGCAGCATCAGCCGTTGAACCGCCAGGCGGAACGCTATGCAAGGGAGGGGGTGCCGCTCAGCCTGTCGACCTTGGCCGACCAGGCGGGGGCGTGCGTTGCCGTGCTGGCACCGCTGCTGCGGCGCGTGGAGGGGCACGTCTTTGCCGCCGAACGACTGCACGGTGACGACACGACCGTGCCGGTGCTCGCCAAGGGAAAGACGATTACCGGTCGCTTATGGACGTATGTACGCGATGACCGGCCGTTTGCCGGTCCCGACCCACCGGCGGCGATGTTCTACTATTCGCGCGACCGCAGCGGCGAGCATCCGGCCCGGCATTTGGCCGGAAGCGGTCCGGCGCATTGATGCGATCTTCGCCATCGAGCGAGAGATTAGAGCGGTTTTCGGTTGAGTTTGGAAGGCGCCTTGCCTGTAGGTAGAATTGGCGGCGTTTTGGAGGAGGGGATGCCAAGACCCTATTCGGCCGACCTGCGCGAGCGGGTGCTCCTGGCTGGGGAAGCCGGTCTGTCGCCGGCGACGGTCGCCGAGCGCTTTGGCGTCGGCCTGTCGACGGTGTATCTGTGGCGTCAGCAGGCGCGCACCGAGGACCGGCGCTGTGCCAAGCCGCACAGCGGCGGGCGGGGGCGCGGGATCGACGCGGCGGGCGAGACAATCCTGCGGGCGCTGGTGGCCGAGCGCAACGATCGCACGCTGGACGAATACAGAGAGCTGCTGGCGGCACGCGGCGGCGGGACAAAGGTCAGCCGGCCGACGCTGTGCCGCGCCCTGCGGCGGCTCGGGTTGTGGCGCAAGAAAAGACCCTGCGCGCCAGCGAGCAAGATCGCGCCGACATCCAGGCGGAGCGAGCTGCCTTCGGCGAGCAGGTTCGGCAGCTCAAGCCCACGGAGCTGGTCTTCCTCGACGAGACCGGCATCACCACCGCGATGACCCGCTGCTATGCCCGTGCCGCGCGCGGCGAGCGGGCACACGGTTCGGCCCCGGGCGGCTGGCGGCGGCTGACCGTTTTAGGGGCGCTCTCCGGCGAGGGCATGGTGGCGGCCATGAGCATTGAAGCGGCCACCACCACGCGGGTCTTTCTGGCCTTCTTGGAGAGCGTGTTGATCCCCGAACTGCGCCGCCGCCACCCGAAGGCCACCGTGCTGATGGACAATTTGTCCGCACACAAGCCGAAGGCGGTCGAGACCGCTCTGACCAAGGCCGGGTTCAAGCTCCTGTACCTGCCGCGCTACTCGCCTGACCTATCGCCCATCGAACCCGGTTGGTCCAAGCTCAAGAGTGCTTTGCGCACCGCCGAGGCGCGCACCCGCGAGGCGCTTGAAACTGTTCTCGCCCCCGCCCTCGACAGCATTACCCCCGCCGACGCACGCGGCTGGTTCAACCACTGCGGTTACTCGCTTCCAGAATGAGGTGAAAACCGCTCTAATGACGAGGATATCGGCAACGCGCAGCATTTCGTCGAGGCGGTCGGCCGTCGCGATCCAGTCCGTCGGCTCGTCACTCTCGCCGCGCGCGACGTTGATCAGAATCGCGTCCTGCTTCATCAGGCCGAGTTCGCGGGCGCCGATCAATCCCTTAGTGGCGGTCGTCAGCGCGGCGCTAATGACGAGGATATCGGCAACGCGCAGCATCTCGTCGAGGCGGTCGGCCGTCGCGATCCAGTCCGTCGGCTCGTCACTCTCGCCGCGCCGGTTGATTGCGTGAAGCTCC
>DATENV010000122.1:0-2144 GCA_035274805.1 Sphingomicrobium sp.
CAGCGACGGCGCGAGATCGAGGAAGGCGGCGTAGCGCTCGGCGGCGCCCTTCTTGCCAAGCTCCTGCGCGAGATCGGCTCGACGCGCATTGGTTGGATCGCCCTCGCGAAGGATCGCCATTGCCGCTTGCTCGAGCTTGGCCAGGCCGAGCTCGGCGAACGCCAGCGCCCTCCCCGGCGAGCCGAAGGACATGGCGATGATCCGCTCTCGCTCCGCCGCGCCGACCTCGGATGCTTTGGCCTCCAGGACTGACGTCATGGCGTCATCGTCGAGGCTGGTGAAATCGAGCCTCCGGCAGCGCGAGCGGATCGTCGGCAACAGCCGTCCCGGCGCGTGGCTGATGAGGAAGAACAGAGTGTTGGCCGGTGGCTCCTCGAGGATCTTGAGCAACGCATTAGCTCCCGATGGCTCGAGCTCGTCGACGCTGTCGATGACTACGACGCGCCACGGGGACAATGCCGCGGTCAACCCCATGAACTCACCCAGCTCGCGGATCTGCTCGACCTTGATGTTGCGGTTGAGGTTACCCGTCTTCTCGTTCAGCAGCCGTTCTAGCCGCCGCATGTCCGGATGGCTGCCAGCGTCGACCAGCCTGACGATCGGATGCTCATCGTCGGTTTCGATGGCCGACAGGTCGAAAACCGGCCCCGCGGCTTCGGCCAGCACGCGCCGCGCCGCGGCATGGGCGAACGTCGCCTTGCCGACGCCTTTGGGTCCAGCGAGCAGCCAGGCGTGGTGCAGTTTTCGCGAGGCCCAGGCGCTGGCGAATTGCGCGATCGCGCGATCCTGACCGGCAATCATGGCAGCAGGTCCTGCAGCGCGTCGAGCAGCCGCCGCGTGACCTCCTCCGGCGAACCGGACGCGTCCACGAGCTTAACCCGCTCCGGCTCCTCGGCGGCGATGATGTGGAATGCGGCCTCGACCTTGCGATGATAATCGTCCGGTCGGCCGCCGATGCGGTCGCTTTCGTTCTTGTCGCGCGCACGGGCGCGCTCGTTGCCGTCTTCTTGGATCAGAACCAGCGTCCGGTCGGGGAAGCGTTCGCCGAGCCCGAACGCGTTGATCGTGCGCACCGTCTCGATGCCAAGGCCGCCGCCGCCACCCTGGTAGGCCAGTGAGCTGTCGACGAACCGGTCGGACACCACCCATTGCCCCTTCTCCAGCGCGGGACGGATCGTCTTTTCGACGTGGTCGGCGCGCGCGGCGGCGAACAGCAGGGCCTCGGCTTGCGGTCCCCAGCGGTCGTCGCTGCCGCTCAGCAACAGCTCGCGGATGCGCTCAGCGCCGTCGCTGCCCCCGGGCTCGCGGGTGATCACCACGTCGAGCCCGCGCTCGCGAAGTGCTTGAGCGAGCCTCTTTGCCTGCGTCGATTTGCCGACCCCCTCGCCGCCTTCGAGCGCAATGAACCTGCCGGCGCTCACGCCATCCCGAACAGCTGCTTGAAGCCGAGCCAGATGCGGCCGAAGAAGCCGGCCCGGCCGACGTCCTCGCCGGCGACCAGCGGCACGACCTGCGGCGGCGTGTCGCCGGTCATGACCACCAGCTGGGCGACTTCCTGGCCCTTGGCGATCGGCGCGACCAGCGGCCCGTTGTAGCGGATCTTGGTCTGGATCGAGCCGGTCGACAGCCCCGCCGGGACGGTTACGGCGAGGTTGCGCGGGGCCACCAACGGGACCTCACTCGAGCTGCCCAGCTGGACCCTGGCCGTTCCGACCTTGGCGCCTTGCTGGAAAAGCGGCTTCGCTTGCCACGCGCCGAAGCCCCATTGGATCAGCCGCGTCGATTCCTGCACGCGCGCATTCCAGCTTGGCAGCCCCGCCAGCACCTCGATCAGGCGACGCCCGTTCTGCTCGGCCGAGCCGGTGAAGCCGTACCCTGCCTCATCGGTATGCCCGGTCTTCAGCCCATCCGCTCCGGGAACCTTGCCCAGAATCGGGTTGCGGTTGGACTGCGTGATGTCCTGCTTCGAGCCGAGGGTCTTCCCCCAGGTGAAGCTCGTTTGCCCGTAGAACTTTTTGTAAAGGTCGGGGAAATGCTCGATCTCGGCGCGCGCGAGGGTGGCGAGGTCGCGCGCAGACACATAGGTTCGGCCTTCGTCCGGCCAGCCGTTGGCATTTCCGAAATGGCTGTTGGTGAGGCCGAGG
>DATENV010000123.1:0-5953 GCA_035274805.1 Sphingomicrobium sp.
CGTGCTGCTCGAGATGCAGGGTCGCGCGCTTCGTAGCCGGGTCATGCTCCAGCCGCGCACGGACCTTGGGCGTGCCCGCCTGACTGTACCAGATCTTGAACTTGCCGAGGTCGACTCCACTGCCGTCCTCGAGCGCCTTCACGAAATCGTCGCAGGTCGCCGCCTCGCCGTCGTGGCGGTCGAAGTAGAGGTCGGTGCCCGCGCGGAACCTGTCCGCCCCGAGCACGGTATGGAACATGCGGATGACCTCGGCGCCCTTGTTGTAGACCGTCGCGGTGTAGAAGTTCGAAATCTCGATATAGCTGTCGGGACGGACCGGGTGGGCGAGCGGGCCCTGGTCCTCGGGGAACTGGACAGCGCGCAGCACGCGCACGTCCTCGATGCGCTTTACCGGAGGGCTGCCGACGTCGGCGGAGAAGCTCTGGTCGCGGAAGACCGTGAAGCCTTCCTTCAGGCTCAGCTGGAACCAGTCGCGGCACGTGACTCGGTCGCCCGACCAGTTGTGGAAATATTCGTGCGCGACGACGCGCGCGATATTGTCGAAGTCGGCGTCGGTCGCCGTGTCCTGGTCGGCGAGCACATAGGCCGAGTTGAAGATGTTGAGGCTCTTGTTCTCCATCGCCCCCATGTTGAAGTCGGAGACTGCGACGATGTTGAACTGGTCGAGGTCGTACTCGCGCCCATAGACCTTCTCGTCCCACGCCATCGCCAGCTTGAGGCTGTCCATCGCGTGGCTCGTCTTGGGCAGGTCGGCCTCGCGCACCCAGATGGCGAGATCGACCTTGCGGCCGCTCATCGTCGTGAAGCTGTCGCGGTTCGCCGTCAGATTGCCAGCGACCAAAGCGAACAAATAGCAGGGCTTGGGGAAGGGGTCCTCCCACTCGGCCCAGTGGCGGCCGTTCGCGCCGTGACCATCGGCGATGCGATTGCCGTTCGACAGCAGCACCGGGAAGGCGGCGGCGTCGCCTTCCATGCGCACGCGATACTTGCTGAGCACGTCCGGCCGATCAGGGAAGAAGGTGATGCGGCGGAACCCTTCGGCCTCGCACTGGGTGCACAGCATGCCGTTCGAGGCATAGAGGCCCATCAGCTTGGTGTTGGCGGCGGGCTTGATTTCGACCACCGTCTCCACCGTCGCGCCGTCGCCGATCATCTCGATGACCAGCTGCTCGCCCTCCAGCTTCCACTGCCCGTCATGGCCGTCGACGCGGACCGACAGCAGCTTCACTTCGTCGCCATCGAGCCGCAGCGGGCGGTCGTGCGTCCCGTTGCGCTCGACGCTGAGCGTCGCGCGCACCCGCGTGCGATCGATCCCGAGGTCGAAGTCGAGTCCGATCTCCGGCACCAGCCAGTCGGGCGGGCGATAATCCTCGCGGCGGATCGCGACATGGGTCGGCGAAGGGGGAGCTTCGGGCGCGGTCTGCGCATCGGGAATAGAGGTGGTTCGAACGTCGGCCATAGACGGGCGGACTAAGCGGGAATGGCTGAGCCAGCAACCCGCCGCTCCGGATGACTCGTGCCGCAAACGGGCGTAGTCGGGCGCGGCGCCGGTGAACGTCGGCGCAAGCGAAGCGTTGAACCCTTTAACCCAGCGAGGAGAAGGTCATGAGCGGCTTCGAGAACATCCGCGAGCATATGGAAGTGATTGGCGCCGACGGCGTCCATATCGGCACCGTCGATCGCGTCGAGGAAAACCGGATCAAGCTGATCCGCGCCGACAGCGGCATCGGCCACGAGGAGCATCATCATTACATTCCGCGCGGCCTCGTCGCCGAAGTCGAAGGGGACCGGGTCCGCCTGACGGCGCGCGGCGACGTGGTCGCCGACTTGTTCGAGCAGGAGGAAAGCGGCCAGCCGATCGGCTGACCCAAAGCCACTTGATCCTTCGCCCGCCTTTGGCTCCAATGCAGTCAAAGGGGGATGACGATGCGCACATATTTGATGGTGATCAGCGCCGCGGCGCTCGCAGCGTGCGGCCAGTCGACCGACAAGGGGGCAGCGAACCAGGCCGCGGCCAATGCCGCGCAGCCTAAGAAGAAGGTCGCCTATTGCTTCTTCAAGGACGATCAGACGAAGGGCTGGTCGGCCGCCCGCGACAAGGACGGTAACATCGTCGTCAAGGGCAAGGCGTTCCGTTCCGACGCGCGGTACCAGGCGCTGTTCGGCCCGCCGACGGTGACGGGAACGACGGCTGAGATCTCGCCCACCATCCAGCAGAATGCGACAGGCTTCGCCGCGCCCGAGAATTGGTGGGACATGAGTTCGACGATCCCCAACAGCGCGGCGATCGACACCGTGAAGGTCACCTGCGGGGCCAAGACCCTGGCCGAGCTCAAGGTCGCGCCCAAGGGCTGACCGGCGCGGCTTTCGGGCCGCTTCGACGAAAGGCTTCGCGCGCCGGTTGCAATGCGCCTGCCCGAGGCGCACGGAGCGCGGGTGGGTGACAAGCAGAAGCTCGCCGATCCCGCGCCCGGTCGCGGCTGGACCAGGCCCGAAACCTATCTCGGGGCGATGGCGCGCAAGCGCCGCTTCCGCCGCGAGCGCGGTGGCAAGCCTCGCACTCAGCCCGAGAAGCCACGACTGCTGCTGTCGACCGTGCCCTTCCTCGCACTGCTCGCGCTGCTCGCCGTGCTGGCCGTGGCGATCATGGTGCTCGCATTCCCCGGCAGCCAACCGCCGTCCAGACCGCAAGTTGCCGCCAAGGAGCAGGGAGTCGCGGATCGCGGCTGGTTCCAGGAGGCCGAGCGCGAGATGAACCAGCGCTAGGCCATTGCGCCGCTTCCCCCCGGCGCACATGGCGAAGTCATGGCAACGGCGATCGTCCCGGGCTTTTCCAACGCGCTGGTGGTGCTCGATTTTTTCGGGATCGCGGTGTTCGCCGTGTCGGGGGCGCTGCTGGCGGCGCAGCGCAAGCTCGATTTCGTCACCTTCGTCTTCTTCGCGGCGGTGACGGGCGTCGGCGGCGGGACGCTGCGCGACCTGCTCATCGGCGCACCGGTGTTCTGGGTCAGCACCAATGCAACGCTGCTGATCTGCATCTGCGCCGCGCTCGCGGTGTGGTTCGTGCGCAGTCGCCGCCTCAACATCAAGGCGCTCGACTGGTTCGACGCCGCCGGCCTCGCAGCCTACGCGACCTATGGCTCGGCCAAGGCGATCGGATTTGGCGTGGCGCCGGTCCCGGCCTTCGCGATGGGCGTGCTGACCGCCTGCTTCGGCGGCATCGTCCGCGACGTGCTTGCCGGCGAGCCGTCCATCCTGATGAAGCGCGAGCTCTACGTGACCGCCGCGGCGCTCGCCGCGGGCCTGTTCGTCGGCCTGTCGCTCGCTGGAGCTTCGCTGTGGACCGCGGCGGCGATCGCCGTCGCCGCCGGCTTCGCGCTCCGCGCCGCCGCGATCACGCGCGGCTGGTCGCTGCCGGCTTATAAGGATTGATGCACCGGCTCGGCGCGTAACCGCTTTCAAAGCGGCCGCGAATTGCTAAGCTGCGGCCTTCGACATTCGGGGGTTCGTCGATGGCTACTTTGCTTGAGCAACCGCTGACGCCGGTCGCCGGTGATGAGCGCTTCTTCCTGCGCGCCGCGATCCTCATGGCGGTGACGATCGTCGCCGGCTTCTCGTTTCAATATCTGATGGGCCGCTCGACCTTCGCCTCGCCGGTCCGGGTCCACCTCCATGCGTTCTTCTTCATGGGCTGGGTCGCGATCTACCTGATGCAGAACATCTTCGTCGCCACCGGCAGGATGCAGCTCCATCGCCGCCTCGGCTGGATCGCGGCATTCTGGATCATCCCGATTGTCATCATGGGCGTGGTCGTGACGGTGGTCATGACGCGCAACGGAACGATCCCGTTCTTTTTTCGACCGCTCCATTTCCTCATTTTCGATCCCGTCACTGTCCTCACCTTCGCGGGCCTGGCGGTCGCCGCCGTGCGCCTCCGCAAGCGGACCGAATGGCACAGGCGACTCCACTTCTGTGGCATGTCGTTGTTGCTCGGCCCGGCGTTCGGCCGGCTGCTGCCAATGCCATTGCTTCAGCCGTGGGCGTGGGAAGCCACCTTCGCCGTCATCATGCTGTTCCCGATTGCCGGCGTGATCGCCGACATCCGCCGCAGCGGACGCATCCATCCCGCGTGGCACTGGGGGATCGCGACCATGATCGGCTGCCTGGCCGTGACCGAGGCGATCACTTATTCGCCGCTCGGCACGTCGATCTATGAGATGGTCACGAAGGGGTCGCCGGGAGCGTCGATTGCTCCGCTCGAGTTTGCGCCGCCACCCGCCGGGCCGCTGATGACCGGCCGTAGCTAAGCCGCCTCAAGCCGACCGACTCTCCGCGTCGATCAGGCGCGCGAGCAGATGGTCGAACACCGCCGGATGGATGTTGGTCGTGAACTCGACCCCGGTGGTTGTGCCTTGCGTCCAGCAGACGCGCGAGCCGAGCGGCTCGAGCTGCGCGAAGCGGGTGATCATCGGATCGCCGACCTCGCACGGCTCGACCAGCTCGACCCGACACCCGCGGCGGGAGACTTCGCGCAGCGCAACCTGGAAGTTGAAGCCGCCGATCCTGCGCACCACCACTTCGCCATTGAGCGCGACGCGGCTGCAGCAACGACGTTCCTCGTCGATCGGGAGCGTTGTGGCCTGCGTAACCGCAGCAGGTCGAACGACAGGCGCTTGCGTCGCGCGAGCCGTGCGTGCGGCATTGGCGGCACGGGCGCGGCCGGCGATGCGCATGCGACGCCGCCGGGCGAGCTGATCGGTCATGCGCATTGGCTTACGCCCTCGGCCGCCGGGCTGGCCGTCGCTACATTGTCGAGCCGAATCTCGCGATGCGCGCCGCGTTCGCTGATGACGAGGAAATAGGGCTTGGCGACGCCCGCCGCGCCGCGGTTCGAAAAAGTGCCGCCGCCTGCCTTGGGCACGAACCACCAGGGCGCCGATCGCTGGTCCTGGCTGTTGATGAAGCAATCGGCAAACGCCTGCACTGATTTGGCAGTCGTCATGCCGGCCGGCTGATGCCGCGGCGCGCTCGGCGCTGCCGCCGTCGCCGCCACGCTCAGCATGGTCATCATTCCGAGGCTACGCATCGGTTTACCCCCCGTTTGCTTGTCTATTGCTCGGCGAGCGCAGCGATCGTGGCAACGCGCGAGAAGCGCGTGCCCCATTATGAGGCGGCGGAGTCGTTAACCTTGTATGGCGCGCGCGCTGGGGGGCCAATGCCAGTGGCATGGAATCCGCGCTACCCAATGCGAACATCGCCAGGGCGATCCGGCGCTCGCGCGCCGCGCGCGCGTCGATCCGTCGACGCCGCCGGCGGCTAGTCGCCGGCGCTTGTGCCGTCGTGCTGGTGGGCAGCGGAGCGGTGCTGTCGATGGCCGGCGTGACCGGCAGCGATGCCGTCGCGGCCGCGGTCAGCCAGGCGAAGAGCCTCGCCGAGCTATTCGACCAGCGTTCGCCCGGAGACCGCGGCGCGGCGGCGCTGACCAAGACCAAGCGCGTCCATCATGCCCTAGCGAAGCTTCGGACCCGGCCGGTGCCGCCGCTGACACCGTCGGCGAGCGAACTGGCAAGGATCCTTCTGCCGCCTGCGCCGCCAGTGGCACCGGAAACCGCCGTGGCGCTCGCGCTGGCAGAGGGACCGCCGCCGACCTTGGGCCAAATCGTCGGTCCGCCACCTTCGGCGGGCCCTGGCGGTGGGCTGGTCGCGCCGCCCGGCGGGAGCGGTGGCTCACCAGGCGGCGGCGGCACTGGCCCGATCGTCTATCCCGGCCCTGACACCAACGTCATCATCACGGTGCCGGCCGTGCCCGAGCCGGGAACTTGGGCGACGATGTTGCTGGGCTTTGGCCTGATCGGCTGGCGCATCAGGCGCGGCGCGAGCCGCCGGCTGCTGCCGGCCTAATTCTTCCCGATTTGCTGCTGGATTAGCCGCGGCTTGAGTTGGGGCCGCCGAC
>DATENV010000124.1:0-5779 GCA_035274805.1 Sphingomicrobium sp.
TCCAGGCCGTGCTCGGCGCAAACGACCCAATCCCGAGAGTGTCGAAGAAGCTCACGATCACGCCGAGCCCGGCCGCCTCGATGTTGGGCACCTCGCGTTTTGCGATCGCAGCGCGGGCTAGGAAGGCGATAAATGCGAGGATTGCGAGGCAGAGCGGCACCAGCAAGGCAATCAACATCGCTGGCTTCTCCTCGCGGCCGTGGGCGGCGGCCAACCTAAATCATTCTGGAACCGGCACAACCACGGTTAGCGAGAGTGAAAAGTTAACCGCCCTCCTGACTCTTCACCGCGCCTCGGCAATCTGAATTCCCAAGCTCGAATCACGAAGCCCGTCACCCCAGCGGAGGCTGGGGTCCAGGCAGTCGTTCGGCGGGCAAAGCAACATGGACTCCCGCTTCCGCGGGACACGACGAGAGCGAGGGCGACCTATGGCGAACAGTGCGGACACGATCCTTTCGCGCATCAAGGACGAGGAGATCGACTGGGTCGACCTCCGCTTCACCGACCCGAAGGGCAAATGGCAGCACCTGACCATGGCCTCCGGCGTGATCGACGACGACATGCTGACCGACGGCTTCATGTTCGACGGGAGCTCGATCGCCGGCTGGAAGGCGATCAACGAGTCCGACATGATCCTGAAGCCCGATCTCGACGCGGCCTATGTCGACCCGTTCAGCGCCACACCGATGCTGGTGCTGTTTTGCAACGTGGTCGAGCCCTCCACCGGCGAGCTTTACGGCCGCGATCCGCGATCGACCGCGACCAGGGCCGAAGCCTACCTCAAGCAGACCGGCATCGGCGACACCGTGTTCGTCGGCCCCGAAGCCGAGTTCTTCATGTTCGACGATGTCCGGTTCGAGGACGGCTATAACGCGAGCGGCTTCAAGATCGACGACATCGAGCTGCCGACCAATACCATGCGCGATTATGAAGGCGGCAACCTGGCCCATCGCCCGCGCGCCAAGGGCGGCTATTTCCCGGTCGCACCGGTCGACAGCGCGATGGACATCCGCGGCGAGATGGTCGCGACGATGATCGAGATGGGGCTGCCGATGGACAAGCACCATCACGAGGTCGCCGCCTCCCAGCATGAGCTCGGCCTCACCTATGGCGGCCTGGTCGAGACCGCCGATCGCATGCAGATCTACAAATATGTCGTCCACATGGTCGCGCACGCTTACGGCAAGACGGCGACCTTCATGCCCAAGCCGATCGCCAAGGATAACGGCAGCGGGATGCACACCCACATGTCGGTCTGGAAGGGCGGCAAGCCGCTGTTCGCCGGCAACGGCTATGCGGGCCTTTCGGAAACGGCGCTCTACTTCATCGGCGGGGTGATCAAGCACGCGCGCGCCCTCAATGCATTCACCAATCCGACGACCAACAGCTACAAGCGCCTCGTTCCGGGGTTCGAAGCTCCGGTGCTGCTCGCCTACTCGAGCCGCAACCGCTCAGCCTCTTGCCGCATTCCCTACGGCGCGGGCGAAAAGGCCAAGCGCGTCGAATTCCGCTTCCCGGACGCGCTCGCCAACCCCTACCTCGCTTATTCGGCGCTGTTGATGGCCGGGCTCGACGGGATCCAGAACCGCATCCATCCGGGCGACCCGATGGACAAGAACCTCTACGACCTGCCGCCGCAGGAGCTGGTGAACGTCCCGACGGTCTGCGGATCGCTGCGCGAGGCGCTCGTTTCGCTCCAGAACGATCGCGCTTTCCTGACCCGCGGCGAGGTCTTCAGCGACGACCAGATCGAAAGCTATATCGACCTCAAGTGGGAAGAAGTGATGCGCTGGGAAACGACCCCTAGCCCTGTTGAATTCGATATGTATTATTCCGCTTAATTTTGCGGTAACATCGAGCTTTCGAGACGCCGGTGGAGGGAACCCTCCCACCTTCCCTTTCCCTCCATCGGCATCACCGGCGTCCCCTCGGGGAAAGTGCACGGTTTCGTAACCAAAGCTGGGGCATGACTCCGTACTCGCGCGAGTGACGGAGTAAGTCATGAACATCAGGGCGAAAATCTACGGCGGCGCCATCGCGGCCGAAGAACCCCTGCTCAAAGCGAAGAAGCCGAGAGGCGCGAAGGCGGACACGCTGCACAGCGTCGCGGTAGCGCGGGAAGCTCGCCGCCTCAGCAACAGCCGCGCCGAGGACCGCCACCGGCTGACCGGCGAGCACGCCCGGCTCACCCACAACGGCCAGGACATCGAAGTCGAGCTCATCAATCTCTCCGGCGGCGGCGCGATGGTGACCGGCGCGTTCGAACCGTTGGTGTGGGACCGCGTCGAGCTCCACCTCGGCAACCACGGCACCATCGAATGCGCCGTGCGCTGGATCCGCGACGACCACGTCGGCCTGGAATTCGCGCACGAGACCCAGCTCGGCTGGCCCTCCGACCAGGTCGCGACCGTGCTGCGCCACGTGATCGAGCGCACATTTCCGCACATCGCCTTCGCCGAAGCGGAGGAACCGGCGCCCGCTCCGGTCGACCGCAAGTCGGCCGAGGAACACCGGGCTGCGCCGCGCCACCCGCTCGTCTGGAACGGAATGCTCTATCACGACTACCAGAGCAGCGAGGTTCGCATTCGCAATATCTCGAGCACCGGAGCAATGATCGAGACCAGCGCGAAGGTCCGCGTCGGATCCGAGCCGTTGCTGGAGTTGACCGACGCCGCATCGGTGTCGGCGACGGTCGAATGGGCCGTCGGCGACCAGGTTGGACTGCGCTTCCACTCGCCCTTCGACATGAGCCTGTTGATCGAATCACGTCCCACCGTAGCGGAACCCACCTGGGTCCGGCCGGCCTACCTCGAGCCTGACCATAGTGGCGACGAGGACCGTTGGGGCAGATTGACCCTGTTCCAGTTACGCGAGGAGCTCGAGGGCTTCCTCAAGCACTAGGAACTTCACGGACATAAATCACGCCGACCTGGTCGCGATGGATTCGGCGCCAGCCGGGCGTGCGGTCGAGCAGTCCAATCAACCCCTTGCTTTCGTTCGGGACCATCGCCCAGCGGATGTCCCAGCGCCGCACCGCCTCGGCGAACGCCTGGCGATCCCCGCGCGCGATGCGCGAAAAGCCGACCACCAACGCATCGCCGTACATGTCGCCGCGGCCGTCGATATACGGGCGGATGCCCGAGAGGATCAGCGGCCCGCCCATCGAATAGCCGTTCAGCACCGGCTGCGATCGAAGCTCCGGCGGGACCGCGGCGATCAGCTTCCACGGATTGGTTTCATTGTCGGACGGCGTGAGCGGCATGGCGGCGCGCAGGACGACGAGCAGCGCGGCTCCGGCGGCCGCGACCCAGGCGAGTGAGCGATCCGCGACATGTCGCCGACTGTCCGCGCTGGCGAACCCAGGCGGCAGCAGCATCGCGGCGACGATGGCGAGGATCGCCTGATGCCGCACCTGAAGCAGGGCCAGGCCGAGCAGGCCCGTCAGGAGCACCCAGCGCACCCAGGGCAGGCGCGGCCGCTTCCACGCGATGAGGGCGAGCGTAATCGCCAGCACCGCGAACGAAAATGGCGTCTTGCTCGGGTTCGATGGTTTCCACTCATCGATCAGCGGCAGCATCTCCAGCTGGGTGAAACGGAAGGGATGGAACACGCCTTCGACGCCATTGCCGTTGACGAACACGGCAGCCGCGCACGCCAGGCCGAACATCAGCCATTGGCGCAACGCGCGCTTTTTGTCTTCTGCGGCCACCAGCGCTTCGAGACCGAACGCCGCCGCGATCCCGAGCCCGAACACGAAACCGCCGTGGAGGTTCGCCCACAGCGCCATGAGCAGCGCGGCATAGATTGGCGGCGCGCGGTCCTCCTCGCGCGCCTTCAGCATCAGCCACGTCCAGAATGCGAGCAGCGGCCAGGTCAGCACGTGCGGCCGGGCGAGCAGCATGGGAATCAGCGCGAAATCCATCGCGACGATCGGTACCAGCGCGACCCTGACCCAACGCGCGGCGTTCACATAGACGACCGCGTGCAGCGCGATCAGCGCCGCGGTCACCAGCGCCGCGACGCCGCTATAACCCGCAAGGCGGTAGGCGGAGGCGTAAATGACCTCCGCCAGCCATTCGATCGGCACCCACGGCTTGCCGCCCCACGTGAAGGAAAAGGGGTCAGTGCTCGGGATAGCCCGGTGGTCGAGAATCCACAGGCCCGTCGCGATGTGCCAGCTGACGTCGCCGTCGTTGAAGATCATCAGCGAGCTGCCGAGCACCGCCGGGATCAGCAGCACCGCGACGAACATCGGCAGGACCGAGGGTGATTTGGCCTCCGCCATCAATCCTCCTCGATCCGGCTGTTGGTCTTGGTCTCGCGCATGCGGACATAGGCGACGAGCGAGCAGGCGGCGAGCGCCGAGATGTAGATGTAGAACCAGCGCTCGTGACCCGCGTTCTTGAACCACAGAGCGGCATATTCGGCGGTGCCGCCGAAGATCGCGTTGGCGATCGCGTAAGGCAGTGCGACCCCAAGCGCGCGGATGTCGGCGGGGAACATCTCGGCTTTGATGATTGCGTTGATCGACGTGTAGCCGGTGACGATCACCAGCGCGGCCATGACCAGCGCGAAAGCCGCGGTCACATCGTGCGTCTGCTCGAGCGCGGTGAAGATCGGATAAGTGAACAGCATCGCGCCGATGCCGAAGAAGATCATCATCGGCCTGCGTCCGACCGTGTCCGAGACCCGGCCCGCAAGCGGCTGGATCAAGAGCATGACCGTCAGCGCGACCGTCATGATCTGCGATGCCGTGGCGCGATCGAAACCGCTGGTGTTGGCGAGGAACTTCTGCAGGTAGATCGTGTAGGCGTAGAAGGACGCGGTGCCGCCGGCGGTCAGCGCCATCACCAGCAGGGCCTCGCGCGGGTGTTCGCGGAACAAGGTGCCGAGCGCCGAGCGCCGGCGATCGGGCCTGGCCGCGACATTCTCATAGCTGAGGGTTTCGTCGAGGCCGCGGCGGATGAAATAGACGACGATCGCGAGCAGCGCTCCGCCGGCAAAGCCGATGCGCCAGCCCCAGGCCTGCATCGCCGCCTCGCCGATGGTCGCCTGCAGCGCGACCAGCAGGGCGAGCGCGGTGAGCTGCCCGCCGATGATCGTCACGTACTGGAAGCTCGACCAGAAGCCGCGCCGCTCGCGGTCGGCCATTTCCGACAGATAGGTCGCGCTCGAGCCATATTCGCCGCCGAGGCTCAGCCCCTGGATGATACGCGCGATCACCAGAATCGCCGGTGACAGCACCCCGGCGCTGGCATAGCCCGGCGCAACCGCGATCAGCAGCGAGCCGGCGCACATCAGCGAGACCGAGAGCATCAGCCCGGCCTTGCGGCCGCGGTGGTCGGCATAGATCCCCATCGCCCAGGCGCCGATCGGCCGCACGATGAAACCGACCGCGAAGATCGCCGCGGTGTTCAGCAGCTGGGCGGTCGAATCCCCCTTGGGAAAGAAGACCGGCGCGAAATAGAGCGCGAACGCGGCATAGACGTACCAGTCGAACCACTCGACGAGATTGCCCGCCGAGCCGCCGATGATGTTGATGACACGGCGGCGCCTCATTGGTCCTCCCCGGGCCGGGGAGGTGGCGGCGCGCAGCGCCGACGGAGAGGCTGCGCCTCACATCCTTCGACGATTGCGCTAACTACGCCTTCAAGATTGCGGAATACATCGCGAGCGCTGATGCGCAGTGTGACATAGCCCTGCTCCGTCAGCCACTCGTCACGGAGCGCATCCAAATGGGCATTCCGTCCCATCCCGTGAGACTCGCCATCGATCTCCA
>DATENV010000125.1:0-2407 GCA_035274805.1 Sphingomicrobium sp.
GGCACGCGGCTCGACATCACCGCGACCGGCGAGGTCACGCGCGTACCTGATGTCGCCGTCATCAGCACCGGAGTCGTCACGCGTTCGGCAACGGCCGTCGGCGCGATGCAGCAGGCGGCGGCGCGCATGGCACGCGTCCGCACGGCTTTGAAAGCGGCAGGCGTCGAGGACCGCGACATCCAGACGAGCAACCTCAGCCTCAACCCCGACTATCGCTATGAGAACAACCAACCGCCCAAGCTTGTCGCCTACCAGGCATCGAACACGGTGACGGTGCGCTTCCGCGATATCGCCAATTCGGGCAAGATCATCGACGCACTAGTTGCGGAAGGGTCCAACCAGATCAACGGGCCGACGCTGACCATCGACAAGCCCGAGGCCGCGCTTGATGAAGCGCGGGCGCGGGCCGTCGCGATGGGGCGTGAGCGCGCCCAGCTCTACGCCCGCTCGCTGGGCATGCGGCTGGTTCGGCTGGTCGCGGTGAGCGAAAGTGGCGGCAACTACCCGGTCCCCCCGCCGATGCCGGTGATGATGGAAGCACGGGCCCAAGCAGCAAACAGCAAGATCGATCCCGGTGAGCAGAAGCTGCAGGTGACGCTCGCGATGACCTTCGAGCTGCAATAACGGCAGCCAAGAAAAAGGCCGCGCAGCCAATGCCGCGCGGCCTTCATGTTTGGCTTGAACGTGCCGCGTCTAGCGGACCGTCCCTCTGCGGATCAAATTGACGATCGCGAGCAGGATGACCGCGCCGATCAGCGAGTAAAGGAAGCTCTCGATCGTGATGCCGGCATTGATGTTCTGCCCGAACAACAGGCCCGCGATCACGGCGCCGACGATGCCGACGACGATGTTGAGGATGATACCCTGCTGAGCATCGGTCCGCATGATCAGGCTCGCGAGCCAGCCACAGATACCGCCGACGACCAGCCAGATGATAATACCCATCAGCCTTCCCTCCTGTTTTTCGACCGGCCCTTAAGGCTGGGGCGGCCGTTCCGGCACCACAGACGCGTGATGCGCAGTGATTGTTCCGGATTCGGAAGGGTTCGTCCAGAAATTTGGTTAGCAAATTCGGGCAAAGGTTCCCGGTCGCCTGCGGCTCAATAGCGCTGCTGGCGCTCGTACTGGTCGCGATACTGCTTGATTCGCGTAACCCGCAGGCCCGGCATGCCGCTGCGGTCGACCGCGCGCTGCCAGCTAGTGAATTCCTCGAGGCTCAGGGTGTAGCGCTTGCAGGCTTCGTCCACGCTCAGCAGCCCGCCGGCGACGGCCGCGACCACTTCCGCCTTGCGGCGCACGACCCAACGCGTGGTGGAGGGCGGTGGCAACGACTCGAGCGTCAGCGGCTCGCCGAGGGGGCCGATGACCTGGGCCGGACGAATCTTCTGGTTCTCGAGCATTGTTCGGTCACACCTGCTTAATCATTGGTACTGGCCAGTCTTTAATCCGGAGCCGTTGAAAACATTCTGAAACGTGCTGGTTAATTCTCCGGTCAGTGGTCTTTAAGCTCCCTTAACTCCGCGGCCCCTTCGGCGAACGTCCCGCCGAGCAATCTCGCCGCCTCGCGCCAGCCGTCACCGCCCGAGAGATAGCAAGCGATCGCTTCCTCCCTGGACCACCCTTCGGCCTCGGCGACGCCGCCGAGAATCTCGAGCAGTTCCGAAAGGCTGAGCGGCCTTTGTTCATCGGCACGAAACTCGCCGTCGTGACGCGCCAACCCTGCCCCCTTGGTTGCCTCTCTTGCCTTCGGTCTAGCGAGGAGGAGTGAAATTCGGGTAAAGAGCGCGACAAGAGACCCTCCGATGACCGTCGATTTCCAGCTTGGCCGCCTTGCCGGCGGTGCCCGCATCGTCGTTGCCATGTCCGGCGGCGTCGACAGCTCGGTCACGGCCGCGCTCGCCGCCAGCACCGGCGCCGAGGTCATCGGCGTCACTCTCCAGCTCTACGACCATGGCGAGGCGGCGCGCCGCTCGGGCGCCTGCTGCGCGGGCCAGGACATCTACGACGCCAAGACGGTCGCCGACCGGCTCGGAGTCGCCCATTACGTGCTCGACTACGAAGGCCGGTTCCGCGGCGGCGTGATCGACCGCTTCGTCGACGAATATGCGCGCGGGCGCACGCCCGTGCCCTGCGCCAGCTGCAACCAGGGGGTGAAGTTCGTCGATCTCGTCGCCTTTGCGCGCGAGCTCGGCGCCGATTGCCTCGCGACCGGCCACTATGTGCGGCGGGTGGTGAGTGGCGGCCGGGCGGAGCTGCATAAGGGCGCCGACCCGCGCCGCGACCAAAGCTATTTCCTCTACGGGACGACGCGAGAGCAGCTCGATTTCCTGCGCTTTCCGCTGGGCGGGCTGCCGAAGGAGGAGGTGCGGCGCATCGCCGCCGAGCTCGAGCTGGAGGTCGCGGCAAA
>DATENV010000126.1:0-5497 GCA_035274805.1 Sphingomicrobium sp.
TCAGCGTCCACTTGGGCGTGTTCTGGATTTTGCGGACATTCGCGACGTCGACCGGCCCTTGACCGGCGATGTTCGTGATGAACTTGCGATACTTGCCGTCGAGGTAGCCCAGCGTGCCGGCGACGCTAAGCCGGTCACCGGTTCGCCGATTTTCAACCCGACCACCGGACTGCCGACGGCTTCGCTCGGCCGGACGGGCATCCTGACCGCCTTCTACGGCAACCCGCGGCAGGTGTTCCTCTCGGCAGCGGTCAACTTCTAAGCGCCCGAGCAGCGGGACAGGCGGGGCCTCCTGGGAGGCCCCGCTTTTTTTGGCGACGCAGAGGCTTGCGGCCGGTTGGAAATCGCTTATATGGGCAGCATCCAACAAATAGACGGCTCCGCCGCACGGTGACGTGCGCCCGGGGCTTTTCCCGTCCTCTCCGGGACAGGGTCCGAACCGGCGCACGGACCGAACGCATTGGAGAGGGTAGCGGGGCAGCGCTCCACACCAGTCCCGGCAGCGGCCGGGAGACTTAGCGGGGGCGCTTCCATGCGTCTTCGCGCAGCGCAGGGAAGCACATGGCCACCAAAGCGATCGACGCACCCCGCAAGACCTCGGGCGGGCTCCAGACCAAGCAGCGGCGCATCCGCAAGATCTTCGGCAACATCCACGAAATTTCGGAAATGCCGAATCTGATCGAAGTTCAGCGCGAGAGCTATGAGCAGTTCCTCCGCTCGAACCCGGCAATTGGCTATGTTTCCGGCCTCGAAAAGACGCTTCGGTCGGTATTTCCGATCGTCGACTTCGCCGGCACGGCGCACCTAGACTTCGATCATTATGAGCTCGAAGATCCGAAATATGATACCGACGAGTGCCGTCAGCGCGGCCTGACGTACGCCGCGCCGATGCGCGTCACCCTGCGCCTAACGACCTTCGAGATCGATCCCGAGACCGAGGCCAAGTCGGTCATCGATATCAAGGAGCAGGACGTTTACATGGGCGACATGCCGCTCATGACGGGGAACGGCACCTTCATCATTAACGGCACCGAGCGGGTCATCGTCAGCCAGATGCACCGCAGTCCCGGCGTCCTGTTCGACCATGACCGCGGCAAGACCCACGCCAGCGGCAAGTTCCTGTTCGCCGCGCGGGTGATCCCGTACCGCGGCAGCTGGCTCGACTTCGAGTTCGACGCCAAGGACATCGTCAACGTCCGCATCGACCGTAAGCGCAAGCTGCCGGTCACCGCCCTGCTCCATGCGCTCGGGATGACCAGCGAGGAGATCCTCAACAACTTCTACAACCGCATCAGCTATGTGCGGGGCAAGAACGGCTGGCAGATCCCTTATTCCGCCGAAGCCTGGCGCGGTCAAAAGCCGAGCCACGAGGTGGTCGACGCCGACACCGGCGAGGTGGTGTTCAAGGCGGGCGAGAAGATCACGCCGCGCCGCGCCAACCAGGCGGCGAAGGACGGGGTCAAAAACCTGATCATCCCGACCGAGGAGATCTTCGGGCGCTTCTCGGCCTACGACCTCATCAACGAGAAGACCGGCGAGATCTACATCGAGGCCGGCGACGAAGTGACTCCGGAGAATCTGGAGAAGCTCGACAATGCGGGCGTCAAGACGCTCGAGCTGCTCGATGTCGACTTCGTCAACACGGGCCCCTGGATCCGCAACACGCTCAAGGCCGACAAGAGCGAGGACGGCGACAGCGCGCTGGCGGACATTTATCGGGTCATGCGCCCCGGCGAACCGCCGACCCGCGAGACCGCCGATGCGCTGTTCTACGGCCTGTTCTTCGACCCCGAGCGCTACGACCTGTCGGCCGTCGGCCGGGTCAAGCTCAACATGCGCCTCGGCCTCGACGTCGAGGACACCGTCACGACGCTGCGCAAGGAAGACATCCTCGCGGTCGTCCAGGAGCTGGTGAACCTCAAGGACGGTAAGGGCGACATCGACGACATCGACAACCTTGCCAATCGCCGCGTCCGCTCGGTCGGCGAGCTGCTCGAGAACCAGTACCGCGTCGGGTTGCTGCGCATGGAGCGCGCGGTCAAGGAGCGCATGAGCAGCGTCGACGTGTCGACTGTGATGCCGAACGACTTGATCAACGCGAAGCCCGCGGTTGCCGCGGTCCGCGAGTTCTTCGGTTCCTCGCAGCTCTCGCAGTTCATGGACCAGACCAATCCGCTATCGGAAGTGACGCACAAGCGCCGCGTTTCGGCCCTCGGACCGGGCGGCCTCACCCGCGAACGCGCGGGCTTCGAGGTGCGCGACGTTCACCCGACCCACTACGGCCGGATCTGCCCGATTGAGACTCCGGAGGGGCCGAACATCGGCCTCATTAACTCGCTCGCGAGCTTCAGCCGGGTGAACAAGTACGGCTTCATCGAAACGCCGTACCGCAAGGTAATCGACGGCAAGGTGACCAACGAGGTTGTCTACCTGTCGGCGATGGAAGAGGCCAAGCACACGATCGCCCAGGCGAACGCGGAGCTGAACAAGAACGGCACCTTCGTCGAGGAGATCATCTCGGCCCGCCGCAACGGCGAGTTCCTGATCGCGCCGCGCGAGCAGATCACGCTGATGGACGTGTCGCCGAAACAGCTCGTTTCGGTCGCCGCCTCGCTCATTCCGTTCCTCGAGAACGATGACGCGAACCGCGCGCTGATGGGCTCGAACATGCAGCGCCAGGCCGTGCCTCTGCTGCAGGCCGAGGCGCCGCTGGTCGGTACCGGCATGGAAGAGACCGTTGCCCGCGACTCCGGCGCCGCCATTGCCGCGCGCCGCTCGGGCATCGTCGACCAGGTCGACGCGGCGCGTATCGTCGTTCGCGCGACCGGCGAGCTGAAGCCGGGCGAATCAGGCGTCGACATCTACACGCTGATGAAGTTCCAGCGCTCGAACCAGAACACCTGCATCAACCAGCGCCCACTGGTGAAGGTGGGTGACCCCGTCGAGGCCGGCGAAATCATCGCCGACGGTCCGTCCACGGAATATGGCGAGCTCGCGCTCGGCCGGAACGTGCTCGTCGCGTTCATGCCGTGGAACGGATACAATTATGAGGATTCGATCCTGATCTCCGAGCGGATCGTGAAGGACGACGTCTTCACCTCGATCCACATCGAGGAGTTCGAGGTCATGGCCCGCGACACCAAGCTCGGGCCGGAGGACATCACCCGCGACATCCCCAACGTCGGCGAGGAAGCGCTGCGCAACCTCGACGAGGCGGGCATCGTCTACATCGGCGCCGAGGTCGAACCGGGCGATATCCTGGTCGGCAAGATCACTCCCAAGGGCGAAAGCCCGATGACCCCGGAGGAGAAGCTCCTGCGGGCGATCTTCGGCGAAAAGGCGTCGGACGTCCGGGACACGTCGCTGCGGCTGCCGCCGGGCGTCAGCGGCACGGTGGTCGAAGTCCGCGTGTTCAACCGCCACGGCATCGACATCGATGACCGTACGCGCGCGATCCAGACCGAGGAGAAGGAGCGGCTCAAGAAGGACGCCGACGACGAGCGCGCGATCCTTAACCGTGCCACCTTCTCGCGCCTCAAGGAAATGCTGCTGAAGCAGGTCGCGACGGCCGCTCCGAAGGCGATCAAGAAAGGCTCGACCCTCGACGATGCGACGCTGGAAGCTGCCGAGCGTCACGAGTGGTGGAAAATCGCCGTCAAGGACGACAAGCGCCAGGCCGACATCGAGGCGCTGAAGGCCCAGTACGACGAGGCGATCAACGTCATCAACCGCCGCTTCGAGGACCGGGTCGAAAAGCTCGAGCGCGGCGACGAGCTGCCGCCGGGCGTGCTCAAGATGGTCAAGGTGTTCGTCGCGGTGAAGCGCAAGCTGCAGCCGGGCGACAAGATGGCCGGCCGTCACGGCAACAAGGGCGTGATCAGCCGCATCCTCCCGATCGAGGACATGCCGTTCCTCGAGGACGGGACCCAGGTCGACATCGTGCTCAACCCGCTCGGCGTGCCGAGCCGGATGAACGTCGGCCAGATATTCGAAACGCACCTCGGCTGGGCATCGCGCGGCATCGGGCGGCAGATCCAGGAGATGCTCGAAGACATCCACGAGCGCGGCAAGGACATCGCCGGCAAGGACATCAAGGCGATCCGAGCCAAGCTTAAGGACGTCTACGGCGATTCCTACACCAAGGAGCTCGACGGGCGCGACGACGCCGAGGTGATGGATCTGGCTTCGAACCTCACCGCGGGCGTCCCGATGGGTACGCCGGTGTTCGACGGCGCGCGCGAACCGGACGTGACGGCGATGCTGGAAAAGGCGGGTCTCGACCCGTCGGGCCAGGTCACGCTGTTCGACGGCCGGACCGGCAATCCGTTCGATCGGAAGGTCACGGTGGGCTACATCTACATGCTGAAGCTGCACCACCTGGTGGACGACAAGATCCACGCCCGCTCGATCGGCCCCTACAGCCTGGTCACCCAGCAGCCGCTGGGCGGCAAGGCGCAGTTCGGCGGCCAGCGCTTCGGCGAGATGGAGGTATGGGCGCTGCAGGCTTACGGCGCGGCCTACACGCTTCAGGAAATGCTGACGGTGAAGTCCGACGACGTGATCGGCCGCACCAAGGTGTACGAAGCAATCGTCAAGGGCGACGACACGTTCGAGGCCGGTATTCCCGAAAGCTTCAACGTGCTCGTCAAGGAGATGCGCTCGCTCGGCCTCAACGTCGAACTCGACAGCGTTGAAGACCCCGACGCCGAGCCCGCTGCGTTGGCTGCTGAGTGACGGAACCTAGCCCCTCCCCCCGCTGCGGGGGAGAGGTTGGGGAGAGGGGCCGCGATGGCGCTCCACTCCCCTCTCCCTCCCACCGCTGAAGTGGTGGGTCCCTCCCTCTCCCGCAAAGGGGAGAGGGGCTGAAGGAAGAAGAGAAGAAGATATGAACGAACTGACGAACTTCGCGAACCCGATCGCCAAGCCGGAAACCTTCGACGAGATCCGCATCGGCATCGCGTCGCCCGACAAGATCCGCAGCTGGTCGTTCGGCGAGATCAAGAAGCCGGAGACGATCAACTACCGCACGTTCAAGCCCGAACGGGACGGCCTGTTCTGCGCGCGCATCTTCGGTCCGATCAAGGACTACGAATGCTTGTGCGGCAAGTACAAGCGGATGAAGTACAAGGGGATCGTGTGCGAGAAGTGCGGCTTCGAGGTGACGGTCTCGAAGGTCCGCCGCGAGCGCATGGGCCATATCGAGCTCGCCGCGCCGGTCGCGCACATCTGGTTCCTGAAGTCGCTGCCGAGCCGCATTGGCTTGCTGCTCGACATGCAATTGAAGCAGCTCGAGCGCATCCTCTATTTCGAAAGCTACGTCGTGATCGAGCCGGGCCTCACCGCGCTCGAGAAGTATCAGCTGCTGACCGAGGACGAGCTCCTGTCCGCGCAGGATGAATATGGCGAGGACGCCTTCTCCGCCGGGATCGGCGCCGAGGCGGTCAAGACCATGCTGATTGATCTCGACCTCGAAGGCGAGAAGGAGATCCTGCTCAAG
>DATENV010000127.1:0-2828 GCA_035274805.1 Sphingomicrobium sp.
CTTCAGACCCCGCCTCGCGGCGATAGCCCTTGCGCTTCGCTAACCCTTCACCTCCATCAGGTTGGGTAGAGGACTTTCACCTCCGAGCTATTGAGCATGCCCGGCACACAACGAACCCGCTCGCGCGGGAGGAAATGCGTCACTGCCGGTGCGATATCAGCGAGGTGATGAGCAGTAAGGCGTGACGATCGGGGCGCCTGCTCCCGAGCATCGAAGGTCCAGCAACCTTCCGCTCGCGAGAGGAGCCCCCGATGACCTCCGATCCTTCACCTCGGCCCATTAGCCCGCTGCGGGCACGCATGATCGAGGACATGACGGTGCGCGGCTTCACTGAGAAGACGCGTCAGGACTACGTCCGGCATGTGCAAGCGTTTGCCGCCTTCCTCGGCCGGCGGCCCGACACGGCAACGGCAGAGGATCTTCGTCGCTTTCAGCTGTACCAGACCGAGAGCGGCGTGCAGCCGCCGAGCATCAACAGCGCGGTTGCGGCGTTGCGTTTCTTCTTCACGGTGACGCTCGAGCGGCCGCACTTGTCCCGCCGCCTCACTATTGTGCGCTATCCGCGCCGGCTGCCGGCGGTGCTGAGCGCCGAGGAAGTGACGCTGCTGCTGCAGGCAGCGCCGGGGCTGAAGTACAAGGCGGCGCTTGGCACCGCATATGGTGCCGGGCTGCGCGCTGCCGAAGTCGTTGCGCTCAAAGTCGGCGACATCGACTCCGAGCGCATGCTGCTGCGGGTCGAACGCGGCAAGGGACGCAAAGATCGCCACGCCATGTTGTCGCCGCAACTGCTCGAACTGCTACGCGAGTGGTGGCGCGAGGGCCGCCGTCTCGGCGCATTGCTGCCGCGGGGATGGCTGTTCCCAGGCCGTAATCCGATCGAACCGCTATCGACCCGCCAGCTCAACCGCGCGGTCCATGCCGCAGCCGAGGCCGCCGGGATCAACAAGCGGGTGTCGCCGCACACCTTACGACACAGCTTTGCCACGCACCTCTTGGAACAGGACACCGACATCCGCGTCATCCAAGTCCTGCTCGGCCATGCCAAGCTCGACACCACCGCGTTGTACACCCGCGTCGCCAATACCACGATCCGCGCCGTGACCAGCCCGCTCGACCGGCTCGTGCTGCTGACCGAAGGGAGGTCGAGACCCGGGGTATAGCCGGCGGCTGTGCGCCGCCCGGGGCTGGAGGTCGCAGACATCTTTCATCGCCATGGGGCCGACTGGCGCCGAGCCAATGCCGGTCATGTGAGCTTGGCCCAGCTCCAGGTCATGTCGGCGATCGAGCAATGCCGCTCGGCCGCGCTCGGCGGCCATGTCGAGCGCTGCGCGGATTGCGGCCACAGCCGCATCGCGTACAACTCGTGCCGCAATCGCCATTGTCCCAAGTGTCAGGGCGCCACGGCGCAGGAGTGGCTCGCGGCCCGCGAGGCCGATCGGCTGCCGGTCGGCTATTTCCACGTCGTCTTCACACTGCCGGCCGAGATCGCCCCGCTCGCATATCAGAACAAGGCGGTGGTGTACGACCTGCTGTTCCGCGCGGCGGCCGAAACGCTGCTCACCATCGCCGCTGATCCCAAGCACCTCGGCGCCCGCATTGGCGCCACTGCCGTGCTGCACAGCTGGGGCTCGACGATGACCCATCATCCCCACATCCACATGATCGTGCCGGACGGCGGGATATCGCTCGACGGCACGCGCTGGGTGCGCTGCAAGCCCGGCTTTCTGTTGCCGGTGCGGGTGCTCTCGCGCCTGTTCCGGCGGCTCTTCCTGGCCGGGCTCACCGACGCCCACACGGCAGGCCGGCTGGTGTTCTTCGGTGAGATCGAGGGACTACAGCACCGAAAGGCCTTCGCTGCCCATCTCGCGCCACTGCGGCGGAAGAACTGGTTCGTCTATGCCAAGCCGCCCTTTGCCGGCCCCGAGGCGGTGCTCGCCTATCTCGCCCGCTACACCCATCGCCTCGCCATCGCGAACAGCCGATTGGTCCGCCTCGACGAAAGCGGCGTCACCTTCCGCTACAAGGATTACCGCCGCAACGGGCAAGCGCGGTACCGCACCATGACGCTCGCCGCCGGCGAGTTCATCAGACGCTTCCTGCTCCACGTCCTGCCAAAGGGGTTTCATCGCATCCGCCACTACGGGCTGCTCGCCAGTCCCAGATGCAAGGCCAATATTGCACGCGCCAGGGAGCTGATCGCTGCCCCGATGCCGACGCTTGATCCCTCAGCGGTACACGACACCGCCGATCCGCGCCACCCGCCCGATCATCGCCCGCCATGTCCTTGTTGCGGCGGCCATATGATCATCATTGAGATCTTCGAGCGCGGTGGCATGCCGCGCGGCCCGCCCTTCGCTGCCGCCAGCGGGAGTTAAGCAATAACTGCCCCGAGCGTCTCGTTGCAGCACCCATCCGCCGGAACTTCCCGCTCCCGGCGCGGTGCCCGTTTCATCCCCGCACCGGCGAGCGCCGGCACAGCATTGCTGATTACTCCTCGATCATGCCCTCGGCCACGCCGGCAGACCCCGGTCCGCCATCATCGGCGGTCTCAGCTCTCACCAATCTGCGCAAAATGATCTTCTGCCAGCACCGCCGCGCAACAAAATCCCCATAGCCGGCCAGCTGCTCGCCGCCGTCCCGCGGGTTCGTTCTTCGGAGGCTTTCGGACGCCGGCCTGCCGACACCCTCCACCACCTCGAATGCTCGCGCCAAGCCGGCATCCGAAACCCTAACCGAAAAAAAAGCGTTCATTTCTAACTGAGAATCATGCTTCTCTTTTTCTGCTACAGAATGGCAGCCTTTTCACAGCTTCCAATAGTGTTTCGAGC
>DATENV010000128.1:0-2747 GCA_035274805.1 Sphingomicrobium sp.
CAGTACCGGCTGGAGCGCGGCCCGCGCATCAGCGAGGGAGTGAATACGCGGCTGTTCCGCAAGGTCCACGGCAGCTGGCTCATCACCATGAACCACGTCTCGGCCTACGACGTCACCGCTCCGAGCGCGCCAAAAGCCCGATAAGGTCCGCCTTCCAGAACTTGGCCCAGGTGTGCGTCCCGTGGCCACGCGTCTGCGCGGTCTCCGGGATGAGCCGGAAGCGCGCCGTCGGCATGCGCTTCAGCGCCTGCGCCGGCACCTGCAGGTTGCGCGGGTTGATGAAATCGTCGGCCGAGTTGATCCACGTCAGCGGCACCCTGATCCGCTCGAGCCGCGGCCACGGATTGTAGGTGCGCGACGAATCCAGCTGATAGATGAGGTCGTTGGCGTCGAGGTTCTTGAGCGCGCTCGCCACCCGCTCCTCGGCAAAAGCGCTGGCGGCGGCGCGGGTCGGATATTGCTGCTGGTAGAGCAGCGGCGCGGCGCCGGCGACGAACAACAGGTTCTGCGCGGCCCGCAGGCCGGTGAGCGGCTGGCTGCTGTAATTTCCGTTTTGCCAGGCCGGGTCGGCGGTGATCCCGTTGATCGCCAGCTGGCGCCACATGCGGTTGAGCCCGGCAATCTCGATCGGCTCGCAGGCCATGGGCATCAGCGCACTCGCGAAATCGGGATAGGTCTCGCCCCACATGAAGCCGTGCATGCAGCCCATCGATGTGCCCATGATCAGCCGCAGGTGCGTGACGCCGAGCCCTTCGGTCAGCATGCGGTGCTGCGCCGCGATCATGTCGGCATAATCGTACTTCGGGAAACGCATCCTGAGCCCGTTCGAGGGCTTGGACGAGCCGCCGTGCCCAATGTTGTCGGGCAGGATGATATAGTAGCGGCTGGTGTCGAGCGGCTGTCCGGGCCCGTAGAGCTCGTCGGCGAATTGCGGCTGGAGGAACTGCTTGCCGCTGCCGCCGGTGCCGTGGAGCACCATCACCGCATTGTCGATCTGGCCGGCGCTATTGCGGTGCGGCGTCCCCAAGGTCGTCACATGCATCCGCAGCTCGGGGAACCTTTCGCCACTGCCGAAGCGGAAGTCCTTCAACACCACATCCTGCTCGCGGGTCGGCGAATTTCGCGGCGGTAGCGTCGCGACTTGCGCGGCGAACAAAGCGAGCAACGAGAGCATGGCCTATCCTTTCATCTTCGCTTCGAGCGCGTCGAGCAGCGGCAATTGGCTCGGCAGCATCATGGCGCGCGCTTCGCCAAGCGTCATCCATTTCGCTTCTGCGACTTCGGGAAAGCGCTCGGTGAGGCCGCTGCGCGGCGGCCATTCGAGCTCGAATTCGTTCGAACGCACGCTCGCCGGGTCGAGGTCGCCTTCGACCGCGAACGCCTCGACGATCTTCCCGCCGGCCTGCCGCACGGTCGCCAGCGGGAATGGCACTGCTCGAAGCGTCGTCCCGGTCTCCTCGGCGAATTCGCGCAGCGCCGCCTCGGCCGGTGCCTCGCCCGGCTCGACCAGCCCCTTGGGGATCATCCACGCGCCCGCGTCCTTGTTGCGCCAGTATGGCCCGCCGGGCTTGACGAGCAGGACTTCGGTCTCACTGCCCTGTCGGAACAGCAAGATGCCGGCGCTACGCGGCGGCGGCATCCATCACGCCCGCGCGCGCGCTTGCGGTTTCGCCGATCGAGCCACCGCCGAGCAGCCGCGACCCATCGTACAGCACCGCCGCCTGCCCCGGCGCGACGCCATATTCGGGCTGCGCAAAGCGGATCCAGTCGCCATCGCGCGTCGCCGGCACCGCCGGCGCCAGCGAGCGCACCTTGACGCTGACGGCGCGCTGCTCCTCGCCGAGCCAGTTCCAGTCGGCCACGCGCATCGCCTCGACCGCCAGGGCGCGGCGCGGGCCGACGACGATCCGCGCGCTCTCCGGCTCGATGCGGACGACGTAGAGCGGCTCCTGCTGCCCGCCGATCTCGATCCCGCGCCGCTGCCCGACCGTGAAATGCACCACGCCGCGGTGGCGGCCGAGGACCCGGCCATCGCAATCGACGATGTCGCCGGCCGCCTCGGTCTCGGGCCGAAGCCGCTTGACCAGCCCGGCATAATCGCCGTCGGGGACGAAGCAGATGTCCTGGCTGTCGGGCTTGGCGGCGACCTCCAGCCCGAGCTCGGCGGCGAGCCGGCGCACCTCGTCCTTGGGCAAATCGCCGAGCGGGAAGCGCAGGAAATCGAGCTGATCGCGGGTCGTGCCGTACAGGAAGTAGCTCTGGTCGCGGCGCGGATCGGCACCCTTGTGCAGCTCGACCCGTCCGCCACTGACCACCCGGCGGACATAATGGCCGGTCGCGAGGCAATCGGCGCCGAGCTCGCGCGCGAAGGCGACGAGGTCGACGAACTTCACTCCCTGGTTGCAGCTTGCGCAGGGCACGGGCGTGCGCCCGCGCGCATATTCGTCGACGAAGCGGTCGATCACGCCGTCGCGGAACCGCCCTTCGTAGTCGAGGACGTAATGGGCGATGCCGAGCCCGTCGGCGACGGTCTTGGCGTCGTAGATGTCCTGACCCGCGCAGCACGCGCCCGAGCGGCGCACCGCCGCGCCATGGTCGTAGAGCTGGAGAGTGACGCCGATGACCTCGGCGCCGGTTCCAGCGGCGAGCGCGGCCGTGACCGAGCTGTCGACGCCGCCGGACATGGCAACGACGATGCGGGCACCGCCGGCAAGGCGGCCAAGCTGGAAATCGACGGTCATCGGAGG
>DATENV010000129.1:0-11386 GCA_035274805.1 Sphingomicrobium sp.
CGCCCAGATCAGATACCACTTCCGCCCCATCGCGGAGGATATGCTAGGACGCACACCGCACCGTTTCCAGAGACGGGGCCGCCGCGGACGTGATCGATGCGCTTTCGGCATCGCCCTTCTGGCGAGAGCAGCTCGCCAGCGTCATCGTGAAATTTGCGGCAGTTGGGCGGCTGATCACCGCGAGACCCGCGGCCATCGCGGCATTCCCAAACGGAAATGGGGGCCGGCATTGCTGCCAGCCCCCACTGCGCCGAGCGAAGGATCTGCCGGTGTTCGTAACCTGGTCCACTTAACCCGAAGGCCAGCCGTACCCGCTCTCGATCCTGGCTCACCAGCTCAGGCGTCGCTTCCCATCTAGCAGCTCCCTCGTGAGAGGAGCCCGACTGGTCTACTCGACTACGTGGCCCGAAAGCTCGCTGGTCGTTCGACCTGACCGGCCTGCTGGAACCTCAATCCGAAGACTGCGCTTCCCGCCAAAACCGCCCGATGTTCCGCGGCCCTTCTTGGGATAATCTCTCTCGCGTCCCGCTTTGCTCACCGAAATTCCGAAGAATCCCGGGAGCCGCGTCGCGCGACAGGAAGACTATCTCTTCCGGCGCCCTCTTCCCGGCTGGCCCCGACAAGAACCCGAAAGCTCTTCCCATTGCCTGCCGGCGGAGATCGGACCTTTGGCCACCTGCCGCACCCTCGTTCCGTTGCCGGTCCTTCGGGGAGGCCGGGACCGCTGTCCCGATCACCAAGTCACCATGCACATCTCATCCGAGTCGCGGAAGCGAAATATTTGGGATTAAGCCTGTGGATAACGTGGATATCGGGAACAAAGGTTGGAACCTTTTCACAAGCCGCGCTTCGGTTGCCGTTTCGTTCCCTCTGCCTTACCTCCGCCAAGTGCCTGAATCTTCTGCATTGAGTCCGGAGCCTGCCTATCTGCGCGGCTTGAACACGCCCCAGCGCGAGGCGGTGCTAACCACCGAAGGGCCAGTGTTGGTGCTGGCCGGGGCGGGCACCGGAAAGACCGCCGCGCTGACCGCCCGGCTCGCCCATCTGATCGCGACTCGGCTGGCCTGGCCGAGCCAGATCCTCGCGGTCACCTTCACCAACAAGGCCGCGCGCGAAATGAAGGGCCGCGTCAGCCAGATCAGCGGCGGGGCTATCGAGGGCATGCCGTGGCTCGGCACCTTCCATTCGGTGGCCGCGCGGATGCTCCGGAGCCATGCCGAGCTGGTCGGCCTCCAGTCGAGCTTCACGATCCTCGACACCGACGATCAGCTCCGCGTGCTCAAGCAGCTCATCAGCGCGGCCAACCTCGACGAGAAGCGCTGGCCGGCGCGGCAGCTCGCCGGGCTGATCGACCGGTGGAAGAACCGCGGCTGGACTCCGGCAGAGGTCGATGCCGGCGAATCCGAAGCGTTCGCCGCCGGCCGCGGGGCGGAACTTTACGGGCAATATCAGGACCGGCTGAAGACTCTGAACGCGTGTGATTTCGGCGACCTCCTCCTGCACATGCTGGTGATCTTCCGCACGCACCGCGACGTGCTCGACGCCTACCGCGATCGCTTCAGCTACCTGCTGGTCGACGAGTATCAGGACACCAACCAGGCGCAGTATGAATGGCTGAAGCTGCTCGCCGAGCCGCGTCGCAACCTGTGTTGCGTCGGCGACGACGACCAGTCGATTTATTCGTGGCGCGGCGCCGAGGTCGCCAACATCCTGCGCTTCGAGAAGGATTTCCCCGGCGCGAAGATCATTCGGCTCGAGCAGAACTACCGGTCGACCAGTCACATCCTCGCCGCCGCCGACGGGCTCATCGCCCACAACGCCGGTCGCCTCGGCAAGACCTTGTGGACCGATGCTGGCGACGGCGAAAAGGTCCGTGTGATCGGCGTCTGGGATGGGCCGGAGGAGGCCCGCCGCGTCGGCGAGGAAGCCGAATCGCATATGCGCGCGGGTGGCTCGCTCGACGACATCGCCATCCTCGTCCGCGCGCAGTTCCAGACCCGCGAATTCGAAGAGCGATTCATCGCGATCGGGCTGCCCTACCAGATCATCGGCGGCTTTCGCTTCTATGAGCGTGCGGAGATCCGCGATGCAATCGCCTACCTGCGGCTGGTCGTGCAGCCGGCTGACGACCTCGCCTTCGAACGCATCGTCAACCAGCCCAAGCGCGGCCTCGGCGACAAGGCCGTGGCTACCATCCATCGCCATGCTCGCGCAACGCAGCAGCCGCTGCTGCTCGCCGCTGCGTCGCTCCTCGACAGTGACGAGCTCACCCCGCAAGCTCGCCGCAGCCTCGGTAACTTCGTCGCCGACATCGCGCGCTGGCGGCAGATGTCGGCCGAGCTGCCGCATCCGGAGCTTGCCCGGATCCTGCTCGACGAGAGCGGTTACACGGCGATGCTGCAGGCCGATCGCTCGGCCGAAAGCGCGGGGCGCCTCGAAAATCTCGCGGAGCTCACGCGCGCGATGGAAGAATATGAATCGCTCGGCGCCTTCCTCGAACACGTCAGCCTGGTCATGGACAATGACGAGGCCCGCCAGGGCGAGCGCGTCACGATCATGACCATCCACGCCGCCAAGGGCCTCGAGTTCCTGCATCTCTATCTCGCCGGTTGGGAGGAAGGCGTTTTCCCGTCTCAGCGCTCACTCGACGAAGGCGGCCTTGCCTCGCTCGAGGAGGAACGCAGGCTCGCCTATGTCGCGATCACCCGCGCACGGCGCCGTGCGACCATCTTCCACGCCGCCAACCGCCGGATCTACGGCCAGTGGACCAGCAGCATCCCTTCGCGTTTCCTGGCCGAATTGCCGAAGCAACATATCGACGAAGAAACGACGATGACCGGCGGCGAGAGTCTGTGGCGCGCCCAATGGTCGGAGCGCGCCGACCCGTTCGCCCATGTCGCGCGGCCAAGCCGCGGGCCCGGGTGGCAGCGGGCGGCGCGAACCGCCTATAACCCCGAACCCGCGCGCGTGATCGAAGCCCGCGGTTCGGCGGTATCGCTCGGCAACCAGGGCCGTAACGATCTCGCGCTCGGCCAGCGCGTGTTCCACGGCAAGTTCGGCTACGGCACCATCGCCGCGATCGAGGGCAACAAGCTCGAAATCGACTTCGAGCATGCGGGCCGCAAGAAGGTCCTCGACAGTTTCGTGAGCGCGAGTTGAGAAGAGGGGCGAACGCAGCGGTCCGTTCAATTCGCGACAATCCGGACCGACACCGGTTCGAGATGGACCTCGGCGACGGAACGATGGCGATCGCCGAATACAATCTGCTTCGCGGCAAGATCGTCTTCACCCACACCGAAGTTCCGCCGGCGCATGAAGGTCAGGGAATCGGCTCGGGGCTGATCCGCTACGGCCTTGCCGCAGCGCGCGAGCGTGGCCTCCAGGTCATCCCGATCTGCCCGTTCTTTGCGGCCTACATCAAACAACATCCGCAGGAACAGGACTTGCTTGATCCCGCCTATCGCCGCGCATTGGGGCTTGATCAGGCCTAGGCCCAGGCCGGCTTCAAACCTCGCATAATCGAAGCTCGGCGGAACCCGACTCGGCCGCGATGCATTTTTGCCGCAAAAGTCAATAGATAAATTCAGGTGTGAAATGAAGCGTATAAGCCTTGTGCTCGCGCTGGCGGGCATGTGTACCCTTGAACTGGCCACAGCCACCCCGGCGCTCGCCCTGGAGACCTATGAGGCGAAGATGGAGGCGACTGACGCGGCCAGCCAGGCCCGCGTCGACATGCTCGAAGCGTTCGGTCCCAAGATCCTCAAGCCGGGCCAATATCTGTGGCGCGACATCCCCGCGGCGGCCGGGCCGGAGCGCGTGGTGATCAGCCTGGCCGACCAGATGGCGTACCTCTATCGCGGCGACACGTTGGTTGCCGCTTCGACAATCTCGAGCGGCAAGGACGCCAAGCCGACGCCCACGGGCATCTTCTCGGTGCTCGACAAGCGGCCGATGTACCGTTCGAAGAAATACGACAACGCGCCGATGCCTTGGATGCAACGCATCGACCAGTACGGCATCGCCCTGCACGCCGGCTACAACCCCGGCACTCCCGCAAGCCACGGCTGCGTTCGGCTGCCCGGCGCCTTCGCCAAGAAGCTCTACTCGATCACCGACGTCGGCACGCCCGTCTATATCGGCGCGTAACTTGCCGAGGGCCGCGCCGAGGCAACAGGCGCGGCCCCTGTCTTTTGCTGCGACGCAGCGACTCGAAGCTATTCTAAATTGTACTGAAGCGAGACGAATCTCTCTGATTGTCAATAAGATTTTTGAACCAGCACCGCCTTGCCGCGTTATCGCAGCAAGAGACTGAACAACAAAGGTTTTGATCGTGAAAATCCGGATGCTGGCCAGCGTCGCCTGTGCGGCGCTGATGGGAGTTGCTTTGCCCGCGAACGCGGCGACTAACCCGCGGCTGCCGAACGCTGCCACCTACAACGCCGCCGCCGATCGCGCCGTGAGCGCTTTCTATGCGTCGCGCGGCGGGACGCCCTTTTGGCTCACCGACGGTGCGGCTGCGCGTCAGCTCATCGACGTTCTTCAGCGCGCTTCGCTCGACGGTTTTTCGAGCGGTCCAGCGATAGCCGCGCAGGCGCAGGCGCTCCTTGCTCGCGCCAAAGCCGGCGACGGGGCCGCGCGTGACGCCGCCGATCGTCTGCTCTCCTCGGCTTGGGTGCGATATGTCGAGGCGCTGCAAACGCCACCCGCGGGAATGGTCTATGCCGACCAGTGGGTGATGCCGCGCCGCACATCGGCCGCGGCAATTCTCGCGCAGGCCGCCGCCGCCCCGTCGCTCGCCGCGCACGTCCGTACCGTGTCCGACGTGAACCCGCTTTATGCGCAATTGCGTGACGCGGCCTGGTCGTCCGCGCAGGCCAACGGCGGACAACTCGATCCGCGCGTGCTGGCCAGCCTCGATCGCGCGCGCGATATCCCGCCGCAGGGCCGTTACGTGATGATCGATACCGCCGGCGCGCGGCTGTACATGATTGAGGACGGCCGCATCGCGGACTCGATGAAGGTGATCGTCGGCAAGTCGGATCCGTCGACCCAGACGCCGATGATCGCCAGCACCATCTATTATGCGACGCTCAACCCCTATTGGCACGTCTCGGGCGAGATCCTGCGGTCCACGATCGCCCGCAACGTGCTCGACCAAGGGCTCGGCTATCTGAAGTCCCGCGGCTACCAGGTGCTTGCGGCGGATGGCTCGGGCGAGCTGCTGAATCCGGCCAAGGTCGATTGGCGCGCGGTCGCCGCGGGCCGCGAAACGGTTCGCGTGCGCCAGCTGCCGGGTCCCGCCAATTCAATGGGTCAGATCAAGATCCCCTTCCCCAATGCTTCCGACATCTACCTGCACGATACGCCCAACAAGGATCTGTTCGCGCAGGACGACCGGACGCTCAGCCACGGCTGCATCCGGCTCCAGGATGCCGAGCGCCTCGGCCGCTGGCTGATGGGCCGCGACCCGCAAACCGCGTCGCGCGAGCCCGAGCAGAATGTGCTGCTGCCCGCGCCGGTGCCAATCTACGTCACCTATCTCACCGCGCAGGTGAACAACGGACAGATCAGCTTCGTCGACGACATCTACGGCCGCGACACGCAGGTCGCGGCGCTGCGTTGACGTAAAAGCGGCGGGCAGGTCAACTTCCCACCGCTCAGCATTTCAATATGCTGATCCCAATCAGACCGCGACGTCGTCCATCGTCTTGAGCTGTGGCGTCGGCACGCCGGTCGCCTTGAACTGCTCGGTCAGCTCGGTCCTGCGCGCCGCCAGCTCCTGGCCCAGCGCGTCCATGTCGAGGCCGGCCTTGCGCGCCTGCGCGAACAGCCCCTCCATCCGCTTCTCTTCTTCCTCGACATGGTGTTCGATCTCTTCCTGCAGCACCGTCACCTTGGCGTCGTAATATTCGTCGCCCGGGCCGCCGTTCATGATTTCGGCGATCAGCACCTTCGCGCCGTCATGCTCGACGTAGCTTTCCTTGAGCAAATCCTCATCGACCTTGCCCTCGCAGGCGGGATAGAAAATCTCTTCCTCGATCTGCGCATGGACCGACAGTTCCAGGCAAATTTCCTCGGCGAGCGTTTGCTTGCGGCCATCGCCGCGCGCTTTGTCGAACTTAGCGAACAATTCCTCGACCGCGCGGTGATCTGCCTTCAGCAGCGCGATCGCGTCTTGTGATTGAGATTCGGCCATGACGCTCACTCCCTGTTGATTTGCACGCGAAACCAACAGCAACCGTCGGATGTTCCTGCCGATGATGCGCCACGAAAACGTCACCATCACCGCCGCCGGGATCGACTGGAAAGCGCTCGGCTACATCGTCTCGATCGTTAGCGTGTTTCTGCTCGGCGCGATCGCCTGGCCCAAGGCCGGCGACCCGGGGTGGCACGAACCGGTGCTGATCGCGGGGATGGCGACGTCGATCGCCGGCATGGCGTTCCGCTACAAGGCGCACCTCGATCAGCGCCGGGAGCTCAGGAAGACGAAGGCCGAGGCCCGCAAGGACTAGGACCGGTCGCCGCCGCCATTCTCGGGTTCTGAATCCGCGGCCGCGATGGAATGAATCGGGCCCTTGTTGAGCTCAAGCCAGTCGCGGAACGGCAGGTGATAGATCATGTCCATGACCTCAAACTCCAGCCCGCCCGGCTGGCTGGTGTTGCTGTTCCACAGCGCGACCACGCCGCTTTTCTTCTCCGGATCGAACAGGATGAGCGAACGATAACCGTTGATGCCGCCGCGGTGACCGATGACGTGATGCCCGGCATAATCGTAGCTGCGCCAGCCATAGCCGTACCACGCAGTGCCAAGCCGCTCGAGGAACTTGCGCAAACGGCCGCGCTCGGTGGGCGTGACAACATAAGGTGCGTGGATCGTGTCGAGCACCTTGCCGTCGACGACATCCGGCATCTCGCCCATCTGGGCGAGCATCCACAGTGCCATGTCCTTGATGTTGCTGTTGACGCCGCCGGCGCCAGGCACCTTGTAGTAAGTGTCGACCAGCGGCAGCGGCCGCTTGCCGACGCTGTGCGGGCGTGCCCAGCTTCGGTTTGCCTCGAGACCCGCCATCGACACGCTGCCGCTGCTCATGCCGATCGGGTCGAACAGGGTGTGTTTGACCGCCTGCTCATAGGGCATGTGCGTGATCCGCGAGACCATCTCGCTCGACGCATCGTAGGCGACGTTCTGGTACGACCAGCAGGTACCCGGCGGACAGATCGCATTGAGCTGCGCAAGCGAGGCGCGCAACAGGCTCGGATCCTGGCCCTCTTCGAGCTTGTTGTCGTAGGCGTTGCGGTAAAGCCCGAGCCGGTGCGACAGCAGATCGCCGACGCTGGCTTTATATTCGTTGCCGGCGGGGAGCTTCAGATCCGGCGCGTAATTCACGACCGGTGCATTGAGGTCGATCTTCCCTTGCTCCGCGAGCTTGGCGACCATCGTCGCTGCCACGCCCTTTGAGACCGACGCCCAGCGGAACACGGTCTGCGGCGTCACCCGCTCGCCCGAACCCGCAAGCGTCTCGCCATAACCCTGGAGGAAGGTGATCCGGCCGTTCTCGACGACGCCCACGGCCATGCCGACCATCGTCGGACGGTTCATCAGTTGCTTCAGGCGCGCGTCGAGCAGCCGGTAGTCGATGTCGCGGCGCGATGCGGTCGACAGCGACGCGAGCTTGAGATGCGCCGCAGTGACTTGTGGGTCGACCGTCTTCGCCTGATGCGGCCGCATCGCCAGCAGCGACGCGCCCATCAGCAGGACGAATGCGCCGAGCCCAAGCTTTTGCGCCTTTTGCAAAATCACGTTTCTCCCCACCCTGAACACAGGTGTGACCGTGGGACTTGCTGCTCTCAACGCCACGTTTAACGCGCTTGCGACGAAGCGACTCTGCAGCGCGACGGATTGCCGTGCGGCTGGCCTTAAACGCACGGCTGGCCTAAACGCCGCGCCATGCAATTCCTGAAGACCCTCTTCTGGGTCCTGATCGCGGTCATCGTGGCGTTGTTCGCCAGCCGCAATTGGTCCGGCGTCACGGTTAGCCTGTGGGACGACATTCAGGCCGACATCAAGCTTCCGATCCTGCTGCTCATCACCTTCCTGATCGGCTTCCTTCCGACCTGGTTGCTCCTGCGCGCGCGGATCTGGTCGCTGCAGCGCCGGGTCGAGGCAATGGAGCGCAATCGCGTCGCGTCCCTGCCGCCGGAGCCGGTGGCGGAAAGCGGGGAGCCGGTCGCTTGAATCCGATTTTTGTCGCGATCGACACACCTGACCTGGCACGTGCGACCGACATCGCGACTGCGGTCCGCGGTCACGCCGGCGGCGTGAAGCTGGGGCTCGAATTCTTCTCCGCGCAGGGGCCGGATGGCGTCCGCCGGATTGCCGGCCTCGGGCTGCCGATCTTTCTCGACGTCAAGCTCCACGATATCCCCAATACGGTCGCCAAAGCGGTCGAGGCACTCGCCCCGCTCGATCCGGCGATCCTTACCGTCCACGCCGCCGGCGGCCATGAGATGCTCCTCGCCGCCAAGCGTGCCTCGCCGCCGACAACCAAGGTCGTCGCGGTCACTCTGCTGACCAGCCTCGATGCGGCCGATCTCAACGATCTCGGCATCGAGCGGTCGCCTGCCGATCAGGTCGCGCGGCTGGCCTGGGTCGCGCGCGACGCCGGCGTCGACGGCATCGTTTGCTCGGGCGCCGAGGTTGCCGTCGCGAGGACGGCCTGGCCGAACGGTTTTTTTGTCGTCCCTGGAATCCGCCCCGCCGGCGCCGATGTCGGCGACCAGAAGCGGACCGTGACGCCTGCGAGGGCGCTCGATGACGGCGCATCGGTGCTGGTCATCGGGCGGCCGATCACCGACGCCCCAGATCCTCGGCGTGCGCTCATGGACATTGCCGCGGGCCTTTCCCAAATGCCGGCCTAAGCTAAGGATCTGACCCATGAGTTGGCTGAGCCGTGTTCGGAGCGGCATTCCATTCCTCCCCAAGCGCCAGAGTGCCGAGAATTTGTGGCACAAGTGCCTCAAGTGCGGGACGATGGTCTTCGTTAAAGAGTGGGAAGAGAATTACAGCGTCTGTCCGCGCTGCAATTTCCACGATCGCATCGGCCCGGCCAAGCGCTTCGAACAACTGTTCGACGCCGCGCAATATGAGCTGTTGCCGGCGCCGGAGGTCCGCGAGGACCCGCTGCGCTTCCGCGACACCAAGCGCTACACCGACCGGCTCAAGACGGCGCGTGCCGCCAATGGCGAGCGCGATGCGCTGGTCAATGCGCGCGGGCGCCTCGACGGCCACAAGGTCATCATCGGGGTACAGGACTTCGCCTTCATGGGCGGATCGATGGGCATTGCGGTCGGCGCAGCCTTCGTCGCCGGCGTGCGGGCGGCGATCGCCGATCGGGCCCCGTATATCCTGTTTACCGCGGCCGGCGGCGCGCGCATGCAGGAGGGCATCCTGAGCCTCATGCAAATGCCTCGCACCACCGTCGCGCTGGCCGAGCTCAAGGACGCCGGCCTGCCATACATCGTCGTGCTGACCGACCCGACCACCGGCGGCGTGACCGCCTCTTACGCGATGCTCGGCGACGTCCAGATTGCCGAGCCGGGCGCGCTGATCGGGTTTGCCGGGCAGCGAGTCATCGAGCAAACCATCCGCGAGAAGCTCCCCGAAGGTTTCCAGCGCGCCGAATATCTGCTCGAGCATGGCATGATCGACATGGTGGTCTGGCGCGGCGACCTGAAGGAGAAACTGGCGCTGCTCGTCTCGTACCTCGTGCCGGAGGGCAGGCAGGCCGCCTGATGGCCGATTTCGCGCGCTCGGCGCATCCGCGCGTCCAGGCGCAGCTCGACCGCCTGTCGATGGTTTCGCCGGCCGGCGACCGACTCGGACTGGAGAGAATTTCCGCCGTGCTCGACCGGCTCGGCCGGCCGCAGGATCGCCTGCCGCCCGTCTTCCACATTGCCGGCACCAACGGCAAAGGCTCGACGGTCGCCTTTCTCCGCGCGGCGCTCGAAGCGAGCGGGCACAAGGTCCACGCCTTCACCAGCCCCCACCTCGTTCGCTTCAACGAGCGCATTCGCGTCGCCGGGCGCCTCATCGACGACGAAGGCCTCGCCGGCTTGCTCGCCGAAGTACTCGACGCCGGCAGCGGCATCGAACCCAGTTTTTTCGAGGTCGCCACCGCGGCAGCTATGCTCGCCTTTGCTCGTTCGCCCGCGGATGCCTGCATCCTCGAAGTCGGTCTGGGCGGGCGCCTCGACGCCACCAACGTCATCGAGCGTCCGCTGGTAACCGGCATCGCCAACCTCGCGCTCGATCACCAGCAATTTCTCGGCGCCGGCCTCACCGATATCGCCGCCGAGAAAGCCGCGATCGCCAAGGCAGGCGTCCCGCTCATTACCCAGCTCTACCCGCCGGCTGTCGGCAGCCGGATCGCGCAAGAGGCTGACCGGGTCGCTGCGCTATGGCTGCCGCGCGGCGGTGCCTGGGATGCGATCGTCCGCCAGGGCCGGCTTCACTACCAGGACGAAGTGGGCGAGCTTCACCTGCCGCTGCCGCGGTTGCCCGGCCGCCACCAGGCGATGAACGCCGCGCTCGCGGTCGCGATGCTCCGTCATCAGGACAAGCTGAGCGTCCCCGCTTCCGCGCTGAGCGCGGCCATGGGCTGGGCCGACTGGCCGGCGCGGCTTCAGCACCTGGCTCCTGGCCCCTTGGTGGGAAACCGCGAGGTCTGGCTCGACGGCGGTCACAATCCGTCGGCGGCGCGCCAGGTCGCGATCTGGCTCAAGCATGCGTTTGCCGACCGCAAGCCGCTGCATCTGATCTTCGCCAGCCTGGCAACGAAGGATCCGGCCGGCATGCTCGAGCCGTTCACGGACGTCGCGGCCAAGGTTCACGCCGTTCCGATTCCCGGCCACAGCTGCTTTTTGCCTGACGACCTTTGCGAGATCGCGGCGGGGCTCGGTTTGGCGGCGACGCCGCATGAGGATGTCGACGACGCGCTGGTGGCGATTCCCGCAGACGCGCGCGTGCTGATCTTCGGTTCGCTCTATCTCGCCGGCAGCGTCCTCGCCGCCAACGATCAGGTTCCGGACTGAACCGGTTTGCCGGTTTCCTCGTCGGGATGCTCGGCACGGACGTCGCCGCTGCCAGTGGTTCCCGCGGTCCCGATCGACGCGTCGATTAGGCCCATGCGCATCATGATCCAGAACAACACGATCCCCGGGACTGCCGCAGCGGTGGTCAGGAGGTAGAAGTTCACATAACCCATCGCGTCGATCAGCGCGCCTGCGCTGGTTCCCGTCAGGAACCGGCCGACAATGCTCGCCGCGGCTGAGATTAGCGCATATTGGGCCGCGGTGAAGCGCAGGTCGCAGAGCGCTGAGAAGTAAG